>JBLIKS010000025.1:0-17157 GCA_047635555.1 Candidatus Azotimanducaceae bacterium | reverse complement strand
AGATCGCGTATCCGGCGAGGCCGATCGCAACGACGAGCAGCAAAGCACGGGTGGCGACACCACTGCCAGTTTGGTCGAAGTCGTTGAGTGAAATGGCGAACGGGTAGCCAAAGAGCATCGCTCCGGCCATCACGCCGCTCGCTCGCCAGTTACCGAAGATCAGCGCGGCGAGTGCGATAAAGCCTCGGCCGTTGGTCTGGCCACCGCGGTACAGCCCGGTCAACTCGATCACGATGAACGCACCGGCAAGGCCAGCGAACGCGCCGCTGACCACGACACCGAGGTACTTGTGAAAGTAGATGTTGACACCCAGCGATTCGCCCGCCTTCGGATTTTCACCGCAGATGCGCATCCGCAGGCCGAGCCTGGTGCGGAACAGCAGCCACGCCGATGCCGGAACGAGCAGCAGACCGAACAGAGTGAAATATCGGATGTCGGTGACGAGCCCCTCAAGAAGACCAGCCAAGTCCGAGAGGAAGAAAATCCCCCACCCGTCAATTTTTTCGAACAGTTCGGAGAGGCCTGGCACGGTGAACGTTCCGAGGCCATCAACTCGCGGTGATTGCGAGATCGATCCGCCTCGTTGCGGGAAGAACCGGTCAGACAGGAAGCGCGCGAGACCGGGCGCCAAGATGTTGATCGCCACGCCGCTGATGATGTGGTCAACACCAAACTGCACGGTGGCAACGGCGTGGAGGAGGCCGCCGAGCGCGCCGCCAATGAGGCCGCAAATCAGGCCGCCCCACGGCCCAAACTCGAATGCACCAATGGCCCCGCACCAGGTGCCCAGAATCATCATTCCTTCGAGGCCGATGTTGACGACGCCGACACGCTCAGAAAAGAGCCCGCCGAGACCGGCGAGCAGAATCGGCATCGCCCAGCGCAGCATGCCGCTTGACGCATTCGGTGTGGTGAGGAGTTCGGTGCCGCTCAGCGACTGCACGATCGTGAGAATCAAGACGCCGATGGCCGCCATCAGGGCCCAACGGGCCCAGTTCGGCAACGCCTTCCAGCGCTCGGCAACCGATTCGGTCGGGACGGGAAGCTTCGACGTGTCTTGCAGTGTGTCGGTCATGCCGTCACCTCCTCACTCATGGCGTCGCTCGGTGCGACCGCTTCGGTGGCAAGCGCTGCCCGTCTGACCTCGTCGGACTGCCTAATGCGGTTCACGACCTCGTAGGCGATCACAGCCGCCAGCAGGATTGTGGCCTGCATGATGACAACGATCTCCGGACTGGCCGTGCCTGTCACTTGGAGCGGCGCCGAGCTGGTGTCGAGGAACGCGAAGAGCAACGCGGCAATCGCCATGCCGGGTGCCGAGTTGCGACCGAGCAGCGCAACAGCGATACCCGCAAAACCGAGCCCCTGGACGAACCCCTGGTCGTAGCTGTGATTGACAGAGAGGATTTCGGTCATCCCGATCAGGCCGGCCATGGCGCCCGATGCCGTCATTGCGATGAGCACCATCTTCTTTGGCGGGACGCCTCCGGCACGAGCGGCGAATGGGTTCATGCCGCTCGCTCGCAGATCAAAGCCGAACCGGCTGCGGTTGACGACGACGTTGTAACCAATTCCCAGCAGAATGGCGATCACAAACATCCCACCGAGCTGGCGACCCTTGACAATGTCGCGGGTGAAGATCTCCAACAGTCCGTTGAGGTTCGGCATCCAGCCCGACTCCGCGATCACCGGCGTGCCCTGGTTCGGATCGGTCGGATCGTCGATCGCCAGCGGGAGCAGCGCGGCGATAATGCCGCCAGTTGCAATGAAGTTGAGCATGATTGTCGAGATCACTTCGTTCACCCCTCGGGTGACCTTGAGGAGACCAGCGAGGCCGGCCCAGAGGCCGCCAACGGTGACGGCAACAAACAAGATCAATGCGACGTGGATCGGGCCCCACAGATTGAACTGCGAGCCGACCCAGGCAGCCATGAACGATGCAAGGATGTACTGCCCCTCGACGCCGATGTTGAAGAGGTTCATCTTGAACCCGATTGCCACAGCGACACCAGCGATGTAGAGCGGTGTGGCGCGGTTCAAGATGTCGACCATTGACTCGAGTTTGGAGGCCGTCGAGATCATCTCGCTGTACGTATCAAGCCAACTGCTTCCCGACAGGGTGAGCACAAGCGACGAGACGAGCAGCGCAAATGCTGCCGCCAGCGCTGGAGCGGCAAGTGACAAGCCGAGACGGCGTAGTCGCGATGTGTTCATGCGTCTGTCCCTTCGTTGGCCGATTCAGAGTGGCCGTCAGCTGCCGCCGTATCGAGTGTCACGCCCGTCATGTAGCCACCGAGTAACCGCGGCGTCACGTCGGCCGGATTGAGCGTGGCGACCAACTTGCCGTGAAACATCACGACGATCGTGTCGCTGAGGCCAATCAACTCATCAAGATCGGCAGAGATCAGCAGCGTTGCCAGGCCCTTTCCACGGGCTTCGCGGATGTCGTTCCACACGTCGGCCTGCGCGCCAACATCGATACCGCGGGTCGGGTGTGCGGCAATCAACACATCTGGTTCGGCGGTCATCTCCCGACCGATGATCAGCTTCTGCTGGTTGCCGCCAGACAGCGCCCGGGCCGACACTTCGACGCTCGGCGAACGGACATCGAACTCACTTCGGATTTCCTCTGTCCTCGCGCGGGCGCCCTTGCGATCGATCCAGAAGCCCTTTGCGAACGGCGCACTGGTCTGATGCCCGAGCGCCGCGTTCTCCCAGAGTGATGCGTCGAGGAGCAGCCCCTCTCGATGGCGATCTTGGGGCACATAGCCCAAACCCGCTTCGCGACGATCTCTGACCGAAGCCCTGGTGATCTCGTTGCCGAGGAGCGAAATCGTTCCGCCATCGGCCTCAGCGGTGCCGACGATCGCGTCGACCAATTCGGTCTGTCCGTTGCCCTCGATACCGGCGATGCCGACAATCTCGCCCTTGTGCACCCGGAGGCTGACACCATCGACAACCGGACGGCCATCGGGCCCGTTGACCGTGAGACCGCGCACCTCGAGGGCTATCTCGTCGGTGACAGTCGAGTCAGACGTTTCGGGGCTCGGCAGCTCGCTTCCGACCATCAACTCGGCGAGATCGGCCGCGGTAACGTCGGCAGCATTGACCGTGTCGATTGTCTTGCCGCGGCGGAGCACGGTGATTCGGTCGGCGATCTCAAGCACTTCTTGCAGCTTGTGGTCGATGAAGATGATCGTCGCACCATCACGCTTCAGCTGGCGCAAGTTGTTGAACAACTCCTCGACTTCCTGCGGAACAAGCACGGCGGTCGGCTCGTCGAGGATCAGGATTTTCGCCCCGCGATACAGCACCTTGATGATCTCGACGCGCTGCTGCTCGCCAACTTCGAGCGTTTCGACGAGGTCATTGGGGTCGACATCAAGCCCGTACGAGCGGCCGACTTCAGCAATGTGCTGCTCGGCGGTGGCAAAGTCGATACGACCGCCGCGCTTGACCGGCTCAGAACCGAGGATCACGTTCTCGAGCACCGACAGGTTGTCGGCGAGCATGAAGTGCTGGTGCACCATGCCGATGCCTTGCGCGATCGCATCGGTAGGCGACGAGAACTTGACCGTCTTGCCACCGACGCGCATCTCGCCCTCGTCGGCTTGCTGCATGCCGTAGAGGATCTTCATCAGCGTCGACTTGCCTGCACCGTTCTCTCCGCAGATCGCATGGACTTCACCTTGCTCGACCGAGAGGTTGACGTTGTCATTTGCGATGACTCCGGGAAAGCGCTTTGTGATGCCAATCAATTCGATTGCCGGTACCGACACACGTATCTCCCTTAACAGTGACCTCTTCGAACAGAACGACGTGGAACTTAGCCGCGACACGGTTGGGTCATCTAAAACTCCGCAATATCAACCCAGAACGACGAGAGCGGGACCAGACAGAGTCCGATCCCGCTCTCGCGTACACAGTCTGTGTCAGACCGTGCAGATGTTCATTCAGTTGTCTTCAGGTGATCAGGCCGGAGCGGTCGGAACGACGATCTCGCCGGCGATGATCTGTGCCTTGAGGGCTTCGAGCTGATCGACGATGTCATCGAGGTAGCCACCCGTGGTGGAATAGCCAACACCGTCGCTCGAGAGGTTATACACGGTGTTGCCAGCGGTGAAGGTGCCCTCGGCCTGCGCCGTGGCGATCTCGAGGACCGCCACGTCGACGCGCTTGAGCATCGAGGTCAGGATGTAGGGCTGGAAGTCAGCACCGGCAGTGTTGTACTGGTCAGAGTCGACGCCGATGGCCCAGACCTGCGAGCCGGAGCTCTCGGACTGGCTCTTGGCTGCTTCGAACAGACCAGCACCTGAACCACCAGCTGCGTGGTAGATGATGTCGGCGCCCTGGTCGTACATGGTGAGGGCAATTTCCTGCGCACGGTCGGCGGCGAAGAAGCCGTCGAAGTCAGGAGCCTGCGTGATGTACTGCGGGATCACCGTGATGTCGGGGTTGACAGCCTGAGCACCAGCGGTGAAGCCAGCTTCGAACTTCTCAATGAGACCAAAGCCACCGACGCCGCCGATGAATCCGAGCGTGCCCGTCTCGCTCTTGAGCGCCGCTGCGGCACCCACGAGGAACGAACCCTGCTCTTCAGCAAAGGTCAGGCCAGCGATGTTGTCGCCGAGCGGAACTGCGCCATTGTCGAAGTCGAGCATCGCATCGTCGATGACAGCGAAGTTGGTGTCAGGGTTCTCGGCCGCAACGGCGACAACGTCACCGGCGAAGAGGAAACCGACAGCGACGACGAGGGCGGACTGATCCGCCTGGAGCTGCAGAAGCTGCGCACGGTCGGAACCGTCAGCGTTGGGCTCGGCTTCCGAGCCGGTCACACCGAGTGTGGCCTTGGCCTCGTCGAGGCCAACTGCTGCGGAGTCGTTGAACGACTGGTCGCCACGGCCACCAATGTCGTAGGTGAGGCCGACGTTGAAGCCAGCCTCGGCCGGAGCCTCGGTCGAGACGGCCGCGTCGCTGTTGCCGCTATCGCTGCCGCAGGCTGCGACGACGAGGGAGAGGGCGGCAACTGCTGCCACCATGGTTTTACGTTGATTGCGCATAGTACCTCCGAAGGAATCGGCGCTCAGAAAGGGAACGGCATGGAACCGCTCCCCCCGGGACTTACTTTTGGACTTGTGTCCAAAGGAAATAACCCGTTTGATTATGTTAGCGGCCCTCAAAGACGCAACGGCCGTGCTGTCAAATCGGTGACACGCTGTTCACGGTGCACGCAAGCGGCATCGTCACCCATCACCCATCACTAGAGTCGCAGCTATGGCCACCCCGCACATCTCCGCCGACACCGACGCCTTCGCCGACACGATCTTGCTACCGGGCGATCCGCTGCGGGCCAAATGGATAGCGACCAATTTTCTCGACGACGCCGTCGAGGTCACCGCAGTCCGTGGGATGCTCGGTTATACCGGCACGTTCCAGGGCAAACCGGTTTCGGTGATGGGCACGGGAATGGGTGTTCCGTCAATCTCGATCTATGCATCGGAACTGATCGACGTCTACGGCGTTGAGAAGCTCATCCGAGTCGGGAGCTGCGGCTCGATTCAGCCCCACATCACCGTCAACGACGTCATCATTGCGATCGGCGCCTGCACCGACTCCGGGGTGAATCGCGCTCGATTCGAGGGCAACGACTTTGCCGCGACGGCCGATTTTGGCCTCGCTCGCTCAGTCGTCGAAGCTGCTGAAGCACAGGGCCGCAACGTTCATGTCGGCAACGTGATGACGTCGGACCTGTTCTACGGACCGACAAACGTTCCGCTCGCCGACATGGCTGCGCCGCTCGCGCGGATGGGCGTACTCGCCGTCGAGATGGAAGTGGCAGGGCTCTACGGCGTGGCCCACGAACGTGGCGCAAAAGCACTCGGCGTCTGCACCGTCAGCGACGACCTCCTCACCGGCGCCGACCTGACAGCCGAGGAACGCCAGGAAACGCTGACCGCCATGATCGAGATCACCCTCGGTGCCGTCGCCTAGCTAACACCGTCTGCACACCAGTGCGTGCCCAGCACGTGCCAATCGGCGGTTGACTGATGCAGTGACGGGCGTGGAGTTGACCATTGTGCTCGTCGCAGTCGTCATCGGATCGATCTCCAAGGCGGTGACCGGCATGGGCTTGCCGGTGATCGTGATCCCGATCGCTGCATTGTTCGTCGATATTGGCGACGCGGTCGTGGTGATTGCTCTCCCCAATCTGCTCGCCAACGCCGTGCTGGCTGTTCGAGAACGGGAACATGTAGGCGAGACACGCGACCTGCCCGCGCTCGCTGCAACGGGCGGCATCGGCGCCGTGATCGGCACGCTGTTGTTTGTCAACGTGCCCGACGAACCGCTCGTGATCGCATTGATCATGGCGATCGTCGTCTACATCACAACGTTCTTCCTGAAGCCCGACCTGCAAACGAGCCCCGCACAATCACGCCGCCTCTCGCCGTTCGCCGGCCTGCTTGCCGGCACATTTCAAGGGGCAATCGGCATCTCCGGCCCAGTCGTCGGCTCGTGGATTCACAGCTTCCGCTTGCCACGCGGCGCGCACATCTTCTCGGTCACGTTTCTCTTTCTGGTGGCCGGCTCCGCCCAACTGATCGTCCTGATCGTCAGCGGCGAACTCGGCGGTCGCATCGTCGCCACGCTGCTCGCTTGCATTCCGGTGCTCGCCGTCATCCCGATCGGAACGCGATTGCGCGACCGGATAAGCGGCCGCGGTTTCGACCTTGCGATCGTCGGCATGCTCGGCCTGTCGTCGATTGCGTTGTGCGTCCGCACCTTTGCGTAGGTACTCTGTAGACAATTGAACGGGGAGCTCACGGAACGGTGGGCTGAGAGGATGACACGCTGTCGTCGACCCGAGAACCTGATCCGGATAATGCCGGCGGAGGAACCGAGTGGCCACAGCAAGCAACGCCGAACACATCGTGATTGTCACGGGGTCGTCTCCGCTCGCTGATACGGCTGTGGCTTCGATCCCTGACGAGGCCATCGTCATTGCGGTCGACGGCGGACTCGATCATGCGCTCGCCGCTGGCCTGCATCCATCAGGGCTCATCGGCGACCTCGACTCGGTGAGCGCCGACGCCCTCGCCTGGGCCGAAGCGAACGCCACGATCTCACGCCACCCAGCCGACAAGGACGACACTGACACCGAGCTCGCACTTCGCTTTGTTGCCGGCATGATGCCTACCAAGCTGACCATGATCGGCGGCGGCGACCGGCTCGACCACACGTTCGCTGCGCTCGGCGCGCTCGGCCTCGCTGCGCTGACGTCGATACCGGTGATTGATGCGTGGTGGGGCGAGCAGCATGTCGACATCCTGCACGGTCCCGGCCAAGCCACGCTGCAGCTGGCGCCTGACTCGATCGTGTCGTTGCTCGCCCTGCACGGCACGTGTACCGGCGTCACGCTCACCGGCGTCCGATGGCAACTCGACGACGCGACACTCGCCCCAGTTGTCGGCTGGGGCGTCAGTAATGAAGTTGTTGCCGATGGCACCGTCACTGTCCGGCTGTCGAGCGGCGTACTCACCGTCTTCGACGTGCCTCTCTCCCCCCGCAAGCCGTCGACCGCCGACGGTTCCCAGAAGGACCACACCACATGAGAACCCGACCCATCATTGCAAGTGCACTCGCCTTCGGCCTGATCACGGCCGCCTGCTCCAGCGACAGCTCCAACTCGGCTGACGCACCGACCGCATCAGAGCTCCCCGCAACCGAGTCAGCCCCACCGGCCACAGATCCGACCGACACTGAGCCAACGACCGACCAGCCAGACACGGACCAGCCAGCCGAGCCATTCACGACGATCACACTGGTCACGTACGACTCGTTCCCGGAAGCCGACACCTCGATCAACGCTGCGCTCGACGCCTTCACCGAGCAGACCTCGATCGGCGTCGAACTGCTCGTGGCCGGCGACACCGGCACGATGCTTTCGAAGGCTGCACTCACGGTCGGCAACCCTGAGGGTGACGTCATGTGGGGCATCGACAACACATTTCTGTCGCGTGCGTTGAAAGACGGCATCTTCGAACAGGGCGTGTTGTTCGACCCGGAAAACGTGCCGGCCGAGTTCCTCGCACTGGTGCCGAACGGCGAAGCACTCCCCGTCGACTTCGGTGACGTGTGCGTCAACTACGACATCGGGTACTTCGTCGAGAACGAACTGGACCTCCCAACTTCGCTGCAAGACCTCGCCGCGCCGGCCTATCGCGACCTCCTGGTCGTCCAGAACCCCGCCACCTCGTCGCCGGGCTTGGCATTCTTGCTCGCTTCGGTCGACGAGTTCGGTGCCGACGGATGGCAGGCCTACTGGCAGCAGCTCAAGGACAACGGCGTGCAAGTCGTCGACGGTTGGACCGATGCCTACTACGGCAGCTTTACGTGGGCCGGCGGCGGCGACCGTCCACTCGTTGTCAGCTACGGATCGAGCCCGCCGGCCGAAGTGATCTTTGCTGATCCTGCCCGCGACGATGCACCCACCGGGGTCATCGAGTCGACCTGCTTCCGACAGATCGAGTTCGCCGGAGTCCTCGCGGGCACGGATCAGCCAGACGAGGCCGCTGAACTGGTTCGCTTTCTCGGCAGCGAGCAGTTCCAGGCCGAGCTCGCATTGAACCTGTTCGTGTACCCAGCCAACAGCGCCGTTGCGCTCCCCCAGGAGTTCGACGATTTCGCTGTCGTCCCTGAAACATCACGGACACTCGACCCGGACCTGATCGACGAGAACCGCTCCGACTGGATCGACGAGTGGTCGACACTCGTCCTCGGCTGACCCGATATTTGCCCCGATGAAGAACGGCGGGCGCGCGCCCAATCGACTTCCCCGTCGTGTGGTTGCCGCGCTCGCCATCGGGCCCGTTGCGGGGCTTGCTGTTTTCTATCTCTGGCCGTTCGCAACGTTGCTGGCTCGGGCGATCAACAGCAGCGCCGTTACTGACACACTCAGCCGGGGCGCCACGTGGGACGTTGCTTGGTTCACCCTGTGGCAGGCAGTGGTGTCGACAGTTGCCACGATGCTGGTCGGTCTTGCTCCAGCGTACATCGTTGCCCGGTTCGAGTTCCCCGGCCGTCAGCTGCTCGTCGGTGTCCTCACCGCGATCTTTGTGTTGCCAACCGTCGTAATGGGTGCCGCCTTTCTGGCGCTCCTTCCGGATTCACTTGACCGAACGGTTTGGGCGGTGATCGCCGCACATGTCGTGTTCAATCTTGCGGTGATGGTCCGAACCGTCGGTGCGTTCTGGGAACACCTCCCCATCGACATGGAATCGGCAGCGGCAACCCTCGGTGCGTCGCGATGGCGCGTCTTCGTGGACATCTCGTTCCCGCTGCTCCGTCCGCCGCTCAGCGCGGCCGGTGCGATCATCTTCTTGTTCACGTTCACGTCGTTTGGAGTGATCCGCATACTCGGCTCGGCCGGGACCCGAACGCTCGAGGTCGAGGTCTGGCGACGGGCGACTCAACTCGGCGACATCGGCGGCGCAGCGGTGCTTTCTGTGCTGCAGCTTGCTGTCTTGGCCGTCATGGTCGGCTGGTCGACTCGGGCCCAACGTCGCCACGCTCGAGCCGTCGAGCTCCGACCGGACCAAGACCGGCGCCGGGCCAAGTCGAAAGGTGAACGCCGCTTCGTGGCGTCCGTCGCCATCGGGACGGCAGGCCTCTGCATCGCACCGCTCGCGGCGATGGCGATCCGCTCGTTCCGTAGCTCGTCGGGCTGGTCGACGGCAGCGTGGACGACACTCGGCAAGGCCGAAGTCAGGCCTGGCATCCGGCTTGGCATCGACCCCGTCGAGGCACTCGTCAACTCGATCCAGAACGCGGCGTGGGCAACCAGCTTCGCTGTCGTACTCGGCGCCGTGGCCAGCCTCGCCATCGCCGCGGCCGGGCGTGGTGGGCGACTTCTCGACGTCGGCCTGATGCTCCCGATCGGTACGTCCGCCGTCACGATTGGTTTCGGCATGTTGATCACGTTCGACACACCGCCCGTCGACTGGCGTGCCGAATGGTGGCTCGTCCCAGTCGGCCATGCCCTCGTTGCTCTGCCATTCGTTGTCCGCAGCACCGTTGGGGTTCTCCGGTCGGTCGACCCGTCGCTCCAGGACGCCGCAGCGACACTCGGCGCATCACCGGCTCGCGCCTGGTGGGACGTTGTCGTCCCGTTCCTCTGGCGTCCACTTGCCGTTGGCGCGGCGCTCGCTGCCGCGATCTCGCTCGGAGAATTCGGAGCGACGAGCTTCCTCTCTCGGTCCGGCGGTGAGACCTTGCCGATTGCTATCGATGAACTGCTCGGCCGGACCGGAACACTCCTTCAAGCCCAGGGCTACGCCCTCGCAACGATCCTGGCTGTTGCGACCGTGAGCTTGGTGGCTGGCGTGAGTCGCTTCCATGATGTGACCGGGCTCGCGCGTCGACGCTCTGGCGGCCAGACTGTCGATCGATGAGTCACCTTCGTGTCGAGCAGATCGGCGTCCGCTTCGACACGATCGAAGTCCTGCGCGAGGCGACTCTCACGGTCGAACGGGCCGAGGTTGTTGCCCTGCTCGGACCATCAGGCAGCGGCAAGAGCACGCTGCTGCGGGTGATCGCCGGGATTCTTCGGCCGGACTCTGGGAGTGTCTGGATCGGCACGGACGACATCACGTTGCTGCCGGCACACCAGCGCGGTGTCGGCATGGTGTTCCAAGACAACCAGCTGTTTCCGCACATGTCAACAATCGACAACGTGGCGTACGGACTCCGAGTCGCCGGTGTCGGCAAGGTCGAGCGGCACGAACGTGGCGCTGCGTGGCTCGACCGCGTCGGCCTCGCTGGCTTCGAACGTCGCAACGTCACCGAGTTGTCCGGCGGCGAGGCCAAGCGCGTGGCACTGGCGCGTACGTTGGCCACGGAGCCGAGCGTGGTCCTGCTCGACGAACCCCTCACGGGTCTCGATCGAGAACTCCACGACCGCCTCGCGACCCAGCTGGCGCAACTCCTCGCCGAACACTCGATCACCGCAGTCCTCGTCACCCACGACCCGGCCGAGGCCGACGTCGTCGCTTCGAGGTCGGTCCGCATGAATGAGATTGATGAATGAGAATGATGGCTGAGTACCGGATTGTCCCGATCGACGCTGCCGACACACACGACCTGCGGCTGCGTGTCCTGCGCGCCGGGACGCCGTCGAGCGATGTCGAATGGGCTGGCGACAATCTCGACACCACCGTGCACCTCGGCGTCTTCGACGACAGCAACGCAATCGTCGCGATCTCGACGTGGCTGACAATGCCGTCACCTGATGTCACCGAGGTGGGCGCTGCCGGCGTGCAATTGCGCGGCATGGCGACCGACCCGTCACCTGCCATCCGCGGCGTCGGCGTCGGCGCACTACTCCTGAGGGCCGGCATCGACATCGCTCACCAACGCGACGCCGATCATGTGTGGGCGAACGCGCGGACCGCCGTCCTCGGCTTCTATACGCGCGTCGGGTTTGAGGTCGTTGGCAACGAGTTCATGAGCGAAGCAACCGACCTTGCCCACCACCGCATTCTGCTGCACCTGCACTGACGCCAAACTCACGTGCCGTTTCCGCTTTGGGGCGGACGCCGCCCACTGGTCTCACGACGGCGCTCAGCACTGAGACCGTCTGAGCGCCGAGGGAGCCGCCGTGCCAGGATACGAAGCAATCGAATTGCGGCGCCGGGCGCAACGGTTGCGCCATCTGGCGAGTCGCATCGACGCCAGCCTGGTCATGACGCTGGAGCGCCATGCTGGCAACAACACGTGGCGCGGCCGGCGCCCTCTGCTGTGCGTCAACCTGTTACGTCACGATCAATCCCAGCTCGCTGCCGAAGTTGAGGGTCTGCGCTGGCAGGCATACCTCTTTGATCAGCAAGCCGCTCGCCTCGACCAGGCCGCTGTGCTCCACCCGGGCAGCACCAGTTGAGCGTCGAAACCGGATATCACCCGCAGCGCGTCGACGCGCTGAACTGGCATGCCCGAGAGGCCATTGCCGACCTCATATCGATCCGCAGCTCCGACCCCGCCGCGGCGTCTGCGATGCGCGCTGTCGTCCAGGCCCGCCACAACCTCGAAGATCAGTGGCTCCCACTCATCATGGCCATCCGTGCGAGCAACGCAATGGTCACCTGGAGTTCATCGCTGCTGATCGGTTTCGCCGACATCGCCGAGCGCTTCGGCCAGTGGCTTTCGTTCAACGACAGCACCTCGATTGCGAACGCGGCCGCGACCCCGTTTGCGACGATGAGCGACGACGACCTCCTCCACGAGTTGTACGTCGCAGGCCACCTCAACACAGACGGCGACGAAAACGGGTCAATCACCGAACGCATCGAGAACGGCGACCTGTTTTGGTCGGACGAGTTCGCCGACCTTGCGACCGAACTCGCAACGCGCGTGGCGGTCGACGAGACATTCGCCATCCGCCTCATCGACGAGATCGATCAACATCCACTCGCCGCCATCGCGATCGGTCACGCCGACTTCCCACCCTCCTTCGCCCAGGCTGCACTCCCCGGCCTCGTCAAGTCTGCTCAATGGTCGAGTGCCGTGCATGTCGAAGCAATCGAGACGGTGCTGTCGCACATCTTGACCTCGAGCCCCTCCGCGGCACTCGACCTCCTAGACGACAGCGCCGTACTCGCCGCGCTTGCTGGCGCGACCACACTCGATACGACCATCGCTCGCGACTTCGTCAGGGCCGGCCTCTACGACGCTGTCGAAGCCGACCGGACGCTGCTGATCGATGGCTGGGAGGTGCTTCAGAACCTCACAACGTTGGCCGATGCTCAGTTCGACGACGGCTTCCATCCCGGCATGGCCCAGGGCGTCGCAGACTCGATGTTCGGTTACGTTCAGACGCTCGCCTACGGCATCGGCGCTGGCATCGAAGACGATGCGATCCGCATGCACATCGACAGTGGCGACTCGGTCGGGGTGCTCGGCGATCGTGACGCCGTTGCCAATCTGTTCGGGACCGTGATGCGCGATCCGGATGCGCAGGTGACCATGGGTGTCGTCCTCGGCGCATATACCGACCGAGTAATCAACGACCTGGGTGCCTCGTTCGTCAACCGCACCGGGGTGGAATCAATCGCCCGGCTCGGGCTCCTGTTTCGCGATGGGCTCAACGACGAACAAGCGGAGTTGCTCCTTGCTGCGGCCGCCGAAACCGCCCGGAGAGAGCAGATCGGTGACCTCATCGGGTTCGGCGCCGGCGCATGGACGTCGGCATCCGGTGTTGGCGTGGTCACCCGGACCGTCGTCAGCCAAGCGGTCTCAAGTGCGATGGACCTGGGTTCTGAGGTCGAGCCCGACGACATCGTCGACACGTCATTTGGCTCCACTACCTACCGCGGCATCCAACTCTCGGTCCTGCGATACGTGCACGACCATCCTGGCGCCCATACCGAACTGGCAGTCGACGGCGTGTCGGCCGAGCAGTGGGCCGACGTCGGCAGGCGGCTCGACGCGATTGCCGGCGAACCGGACGGGGCGCTCAGGGATGGCCTCGTTCAAGACCTCGACAACTTGATCGCGCGCAACATTCCCGCCCTCGATTCGCTCTGGAGGCAGATCGCAGGTCACGGCGACATGACTCGCCTCAAAGAGATCGGCAGGCGGACCAAAAGTTGAATTCTGCTGCGACAACGATTGTGATTTTATTGAGCCCGGCAGCAGAAACGGCGTTCGTAACGCAGGATCGTCATCTCGCGTGCCCGAATTTCGTGAGACTTTCGTGAGACTTTCGTGAGACTCAGGCTGACGGCGAGCGAATGCGGAAATCTTCGTGGCAACCTGTGCCATGAGCGAAACGAAACAAGTCGCACAACTCGGGATGGTCGGCCTCGGCCGTATGGGGGCGAACATGGTTCGCCGCTTGATGGTCGGCGGCCACACCTGCGTGGCGTACGACGTCAACGAAGATCCGATCGCCGAATTGGAAGGTGAAGGCGCCGTCGGTGCCCGCTCGCTCGAGGAACTCGTCAGCAAGCTCGAAGCACCTCGCTCCATCTGGATCATGGTGCCAGCCGCGTACGTCGGCAGCACGCTCGAAAAGCTCGTTCCGCTGCTCGACGAAGACGACACGATCATCGACGGCGGCAACTCCTGGTACCACCTCGATGTCGATCGCTCGAAGGAACTCGCCGACAAGAACATCCACTACGTCGACGTCGGCACCAGCGGTGGCATCCTCGGCCTCGAGCGCGGCTACTGCCTGATGATCGGCGGCGACGACACCGCCGTGGGCCGTCTCGAATCGGTATTCGACACACTCGCCCCTGGCGTCAAAGGCGCTGAGCGCACCCCCGGCCGCACCGGCGAAATTGCTCCCGAAGAACGCGGCTGGCTGCATTGCGGCCCAAGCGGCGCTGGTCACTTCGTCAAAATGGTCCACAACGGCATCGAGTACGGGTTGATGGCGGCCTACGCCGAAGGCATCAACGTGCTCGCCAAGGCGAACATCGGCAAACTCGACCACGAAGTCGACGCCGAGACCGCACCCCTCGAGGCAGCCGAGTACTACCAGTACGACATCGACATCCCCAAGGTCACCGAAGTGTGGCGCCGCGGTTCGGTCATCACCTCATGGCTACTCGACCTCACCGCCGAGGCGTACCAAATCGACGGCGAACTCGCCGAGTACTCCGGCCACGTCAGCGACTCCGGCGAGGGTCGCTGGACCATCAACGCCGCGATCGACGAAGGCGTCCCCGTGCCGGTCCTTTCCGCTGCGCTCTACCAACGATTCTCGAGCCGAGGCCGCAGCGACGTCGCCGACAAGGTCCTGTCAGCCATGCGCGCCGGCTTCGGCGGGCACAAGGAGAGCAAGGAAAGCACACGATGAACAACGAAACCACAGCACCCCCGCTCACTCACGTCGACACAGCGCAGATCAACGCCCAGCAACCAACTGCTGACGCACTCGTCCTCTTCGGCGCAACAGGCGACCTCGCCAAGCGCAAGCTCTTCCCGGCGCTCTATCACCTGCAACATTCAGGCTCGCTCGACGTCGCCGTCATCGGTGTGGCGCGCAGCGACTGGAGCGCCGACGACTTCCGGGCCCACGCCCGCAAATCGATCGAAAACCATGTCGACAATGCCGACCTCTCGGTCATCGACGCGCTGTGCGACCGGCTCGATCTCGTGCAGGGCAACTACGCCGACGAGTCGACATGGAACGACCTGAAGTCGATGCTCGACAAGCACGATTCCGAAGTCGCCGTCTACTACATGGCAATCCCGCCGTCGCTGTTTCCGATGGTGGCAGAGAAGCTCGCATCGGTCGATCTCCACCATCGCGGCCGCATCGTCGTTGAGAAGCCGTTCGGCCGCGACTATGCATCGGCTGTCGAATTGAACAAGACGCTGCACTCGATCTTCCCCGAAGATCACATCTTTCGGATCGACCATTACCTCGGCAAGGAAGCAGTCGAAGACGTTCTGGTATTCCGCTTCGCCAACACGCTGCTGGAGCCGGTCTGGAACCGCAACTACGTACGCAGCGTGCAGGTCACGATGTCCGAAGAAATCGGTGTCGAGGGGCGCGGTTCGTTTTACGACTCAGTCGGCGCAATCCGCGACGTCTTCCAAAATCATCTTCTGCAGGTCATCGCGCTCCTGGCAATGGAGCCACCTGCCGGTGCCGATTCTGGCTTCCTGCAAGACGAGAAAGCCAAGGTCTTCGCTGCCATGCGGCCAATGGACTGCAACGCACTCGTGCGCGGACAGTACGTCGGCTATCGCGACGAGCCAGGTGTAGCAGAGGGGACCGAAGTCGAAACGTTCGCCGCGGCACGTCTCGAGATCGATTCGTGGCGCTGGGCCGGCGTCCCGTGGTACGTCCGCGTCGGCAAAGCACTCGAACAGGACGCGACCGAGGTCGTGATCGAACTACGCGATCCGCCGCGGATGCTGTTCGACGAGGCCGGTGGGCCCACACCCGGCCGCAACCTGATCAGGTTGCGTCTCGGCAAGAACGACGGCGTCACATTCGTCCTGCAGGCCAAGACCCCCGGCCCGAATATGGACAGCGAAGAGATCGACGTCAATGTCGACTTCGCAGCAGCCCTCGGTGAGCGACAAGACGCGTACGAGCGGTTGCTCGGCGATGCGTTGCAGGGATCGCTACGTCGCTTCGCCCGCCAAGACGTGGTCGAGGGCACCTGGCGCATCGTCCAGCCAGCACTCGACAACGGCGGAACCATCCACCCGTACTTCCGCGGTTCCTGGGGCCCCACCGAGGCCGACAGCATCCTGGTCAACGACGACACCTGGTACCCCGTCTCCGCGACCTGACTTGCAGGTCGGCACCCACATGTCAATGTCTCATATTTTGAGACATTGACATGTGGGTGCCGATCACGCTGGCAGCAGCGACGTTCCAGATTCTGCGTACGTCGGAGCGGTTGCCACGTACGGGATCAGTCGGCGCGGGCTTCCGGACATCCCACTGCGGTTCTGACCGATCATCGCTGGTGCCGGGATCGCACAGATCGGCGGGACGTTGGCATTCTCAGCGCCGCTGGATCTGCTGGCTGGGCCACCGCGGTCACCCTCACCCGGCGTAGCGACATTGGAGCACTGGGCTCGGCCTGAGGGAAGAAATACCAATTCCAGATTTGATGTACGAACATACGTTCGATATACTGTTGTCATGTTCACATCCCTCGTTGCAGAGCTGATCGTCACCGACGATCCAGCACTCATCGAACGGCTACGCACCAACGAACTCGAGAACCGCCGGATCGCAGCCGAACAAGCCGCAATCACTCGCGAAGTCGAACGACGCGGCCTGTTCCGCGACGACGGCCACCGCTCAGTCAAAGCATTCCTGCGCGCCAACCTCAACTGGTCAAACAACCAAGCCACCAACACGATCAAAGTCGCCGCACTCCTCGACACCGTCACCGGTGCCGGCAACGCACTCCTCAACGGCCACATCGGCACCGCTCAAGCCAACGAACTCGGCCGGCTCCGCGCCAACCCACGCGTCGGCGACCAACTCACCAACAACACCACCGACCACATCGAAACCACACGCGCCAACGGCACACCCATGCAACCCACCGGACAACGCACCCAAACCAACATCATCCGAGCCCGACTCCCCAAACGATCACTCCACCCCGACGCGCGCACCGCCCTCGA
>JBLIKS010000024.1:0-18150 GCA_047635555.1 Candidatus Azotimanducaceae bacterium | reverse complement strand
CCCGCGAGGACACCGATGCGTTCGGGCTCGCATCGCAGCAGCGTGCCATCCGGGCGTGGGAAGAAGACCGCTTCGCCGGGCAGTACATCACCGTCGAGGCCCCCGATCTCGATGAAGAGGGCAACCCAACGGGAACGACTCACCTCGTGTCCCGCGACGAAGGCCTCCGCGAAACATCGATGGAGAAGCTCGCCACGCTCAAGCCGGTCGGCCGCCCCGACGGCGTCCACACCGCCGGCAACGCATCACAGATCTCCGACGGCGCCGCCGCCATCTTGATGATGACTGAAGAGAAAGCCGCCGACCTCGGACTCACACCGAAGGCACGCATTGTCGACACCTGCCTGGTCGGCACCGACCCCGAGCTGATGCTCACCGGGCCGATCGACGCAACACAGCGGCTCCTCGCCCGCACCGGCCTCACAATCGACGACATCGACGTCTTTGAGATCAACGAAGCCTTCGCCTCCGTCGTGCTCGCATGGGCAAAAGAGACCGGCGCCGACCTCGCCAAAACCAACCCCAACGGCGGCGCTATCGCACTCGGCCATCCGCTGGGCGGGACCGGCGCATTCCTGCTGACCAAGGCGATCTACGAACTGGAACGGACGGGCGGAAAGTACGGCCTCATTTCCATGTGCTGTGGCGGTGGCCTCGGAACCGGAACCCTCATCGAGAGAGTCTGACGACGTCGTCTCGCGCCCTGCCCTCGACGCCGTCGGTTCTCTCTCGATCAATAGTTCAGAAGTGGAGACAAGAATGGCCGTAGCGTTCCATGCGTGACGGACACCTCTGATTCTGAATGGCTGCATCTTCTTCCGAAGGTCGAGTTGCATTGTCATCTCGAAGGGTCGATGTCGCCATCCACCGTGAAAGCGCTGGCGGCGGAGCACCAGGCCGACTTCTCGGGGGTGTGGGACGGGGCGATTCCAGACGCATTTTCATTCGAGGACTTTCCGGACTTCGGGCGGCAGTACCTCTTCGGCCTGCGGCTACTCAGGAGCAAGGGGGCGCTGGTCACAGCGATCGACGATCTGGCCGAGACACTCGCGAGTCAGCACGTTCGGCACGCTGAACTCACCACTACCGCCTACAGCCACTTCCATGGCGGCATGTCCCGGGAGCACTACCGAGAAGAACTCAATGAAGGGCGACGACTCGCGGCGGCACGCGGCGTCTCGATCGGCTGGGTCGTCGACATTCCCCGCGATCTCGAAATGCCCGATTCGACCGACACGATCGACTTCCTCGAAGGCTCGATTCTCCCCGACGGCATCGTCGGAATCGGACTCGGCGGCTACGAAGTCGGCTTCCCGGCGGCCCCGTACGCCGAGCACTTCCGGCGCGGCCGAGCACTCGGACTCGCCTCGCTTCCCCACGCCGGTGAAACCGAAGGCGCCGACAGCGTGCGCCAGGCCATCGACGACCTGGGCGCCGTCCGTATCGGCCACGGCATTAGAGCCCTCGAAGATCCCGAACTCGTCAAACGCATCGCCGACGCCGGAATCTTCTGCGAGGTCTGCCCGACCAGCAACTTGCTGCTGGGCGTCGTCGATGACCTCGCCGACCACCCATTTCGAGCCCTCCGCGACGCTGGCGTCAAGGCCTGCCTGAACACCGACGACCCCGGCTGGTTCGACACCGATCTCTTCACCGAGTTGGAAATCGGCAGCAACATTTTTGGTCTGTCGCCGGCCGACCACGTCCAGCTCCAACTCGATGCCCTCACCGCGTCGTTCGCCTCCGACGACGTCAAAGTCGCAGTGCGCACCGAACTCACTGCCCTCTCAACCACGTTTGCGTCGAAGAATCCGTTGGTATCCGCCCGAGAACTTCGACGCAAACGTTGAATGCGGCGGACGCGGATAGACAGAGCGGATGGGGACGGGGATGGGGATGGGAATGGCGATGGGTTTCGGAGCGATGGCCTTGGTGACCGTGGCCTTCAGCGCCTGCAACCAATCCGATGCAGCCGTTACCGAGCCGACTACAACGGTCTCTGCATCAGCTGACCTGGCCGCCAACGCAGTCATCGACGACGTGATCGACGGCGACACCGTCGATGTCATCATTGACGGCCGTACAGAGCGCATCAGGCTGATCGGGATCGACACCCCGGAAACGAAGAAGCGCAACTCCCCGATCGAGTGCTTCGGGCCCGAGGCCAGCGCCTACACCGAACTACTGCTGCCGGTCGGCACACCGGTGTATATCGAACGGGACATTGTCAACCGAGATGACTACGGACGTCTCCTCGGCTACGTCTATCGGGCCGACGATGGCATCTTTGTCAACTACGAACTCATGCGCCAGGGCTTTGCACAACCCATGTCCATTCCACCCAATGAGGCATTCGCCGAACTCTTCGCCGACGCCGCCCGAGCTGCAGAGGCCGACAACGCAGGCATCTGGGCCGCCTGCGGCGGGTGAGGCGTTAACGTGCATTCCGTGGCTCCTGTGAAATCGCTCGCCGAACGCCTCGGCTATTCCGCTGACACCCGGCTCGTCATCCTCTCCTGTGATGACCTCGGAGCCAGTCACGGATCGAACGTGGGCGTCTTCGAGGCAATCCACACCGGTGCCGCCACTTGCGCATCGCTGATGGTCCCCGCACCCTGGGCGTGCCACGCGGCGAACAACGTCTTGCCCGACGACGACATCGGCGTCCACCTGACGCTCAACGCCGAACACAGCTGTTACCGGTGGGGCCCGATCACGCACTCACCGTCGCTGCAGTCAGGCGAAGGCGGCTTCCCTCGAACACTCGCCGATCTGTGGGAGCACGCCGATCAAGCCGAAGTGCTACGCGAACTTCGCGCCCAGATTGAGCGAGCTATGGCGTGGGGCGTTGACGTCACCCATCTCGCTCCACATCTCTCAGCCATCACGCTGCGGCCCGAGTTCTTCGACGTCTACCTCGAACTTGCGCAGGAGTACCGACTCCCCATCCGGCTGCCCTCAACCGTCAGTGCCGCGCAGGCGGGTTTTCCATTCCGTCAACTCGCCGCCGATGAAGGCGTCATCTTCCCTGATCACTTCGACAACGATTGGCGCGCCGGCAGCCGCGATCGTGTCTTCGACGCCATTGCATCATTGCAACCGGGCGTCACCGAGATTCACATTCAGCCGGCTATCGATACACCCGAGGTCCGAGCATTCGCCGGCCGAGATGCTGACGGATGGATCGCCGACCTTGCACTCGTCACCAGCGACGAACTGCCGACGGCTCTTGCCGATTCTGGCGCTGTGATGATCGGCTTCCGTGACCTGCGCGAAGTCATGCGCTCCGCCTGACTGTCACACTTTGGTCTGGCTGACCAGAGCGTGACACGCCAGAGCGTGACACGAAGGCAGCGGAATCAGACAGTTACGGCGAGTGCCGTGATGGCGGCGGTCGCCTCGCCTGACTTCAACAGGTCAAGAATCTGACCTGTGTGACCGGCCGCCTTCAACTTGCCACGCATGAATGCGACCGTCGGGTCGAAATCATCAGCGGCAGCATCGACCACTGCGACGGTCATCACGATGTCGGCATCGTCAGGCCCATCGATGCGCTCGTCCTTCTTGGCAACGACAACTCGATACTGCACGCTCATGAGCTGACACTCTCGCGCACTCCGGCGAACAGATCACGCTCGGTGTCGCTGGCAGGAATCGGACCAACCATCGAGCGAGCCAAAATCCAGTCTTCCCATGGGTAGGCAACCGAGAGCTGTTCGTCAGTCAATCCGAACCACCAGCCGGCGTTCGGATCGACCTGCGTGGCGTGCGCACGCAGCGAGCCGGTGCGCGCCCATTGGAATTCGGTGCAGTCGATCTTGGTCGTGACCCGGTGATCTTGACCCTCGCGGGTCAACCATTCCTCGGAGAAGGGCGACTCGCCGACGTGTTCGATCATCGCTTCGTGTACAGCGAGAATCCGAGTGGTGGTCCACACCGAGTAGTACAGCTTTGACGGCTGGAACGGCTCCCCAAGGTCGGGGTACCAGTTGGAATCGCCCGCACGGTCGAAGGCGAGCACAGAAATGTCGTGGACACGTAGATGATCGGGATGCGGATACCCAGCCTGGTCGTCGCCGTACGTGATGATGACCTGCGACTTGGTGCGGCGGATGATGGCGACGAGCCGGCCAACAGCTTCGTCGAGATCGGCCTGATGGAAGCAATCGGGATGATTGTTTGGTTCGGTTTCGGCCATGCCGGAATCGCGGTAGCCGAGCATCACCAATTCGTCGAAGCCGATCACGTCAACGGATGCTGCGAGTTCGCTTTCGCGCATCGAGGCGACAAGCTCGCGTTCCTGTTCCGGTGAGAGACCGTGAAACGGTTGCCCTTCGTCGCGCAGCGACGGATTCTGAAGGTCGCCCTCTTCGCCGCCGGTGCAACACACCAGCACCGTGTGAACTCCTTGTTCGTGGTACATCGCCAGCGTCGGTGCACCCTTGGATGCCTCGTCGTCGGGATGTGCATGGACGGTCAAAAGCGTCAGACGATCAGCCACTCCGCCAGGGTATCGGCGAGCGGTACCCGTCATTAGGGACCAATGACCCATGCAACCAGCGACGCCATCGACGTCGGCACGCCGTACGCGCTGGCCGCGTCAGCGCTTGGACCCGCGCCGACTCTTCTCCAATCACGACCCGGTTCCCCTACCATTACGTCTCTGTGGGCCGGCGAACAGCGATCATCATCGGGTGTCTGGCTCTTGCGGCGTGCGACACCGGGGACGGCAAGACCCTCCGGGAACCAACGGGCACGCTTCCGCCGCCGACCGTGCCGGCAGCGACGACCGAGTCCCCTCGCGACGGTGTTGGCACCTTGGCGTCACTTGCCCTCCAGGACCCAGTGCTCGGCGACCAACCGATATTGGCTGCTCCTGTCGCAGGCAATTTCCGGTTGATCGCGCCCTGGCTCGATGGCGAGAGCATCGATCCGCGACACACGTGCGATGGCGAAGGGGTTGCACCGGCGCTCAGTTGGGCCGACGCACCGGGCGGCACCGTCGAGCTGGCTGTCTCGGTCATCGACGACTCCGTCGCCTCGGCGACGCCGACCATTCACTGGGTGATCGCCGGAATCAACCCCAACGACATCTCGCTGATCGAAGCGAAGGTTCCGCTCGGAGCCGTCCAGGCGACCACATCGTTCAATCAAATTGGCTTCTCTGCGCCGTGCCCGATCGCCGATTCGGGCATCCACGAATACAAATTCACGGTGTACGCGCTCAACCAGCAGGTTGAATTGGCAGATGGCACTCCTGCAGAAGACCTTCTGGCCTTCGTTCAAACTGTCTCGATCGCGTCGGCAGACGTGATCGGCACACTCCGACGTTGACCCACAGGCTCACTTGCTCAGGCACACTCTTTCTCAGGCGCATCACACGTACAACCCGCGGCGAACTACGAGAGCAACATCGCCAGCCAACCGGGGCGCCCTTTCCCCCCCGCAGCCAGATTCGACCCCTCGCACTTTCAATAGGCGAGCGTCCGCCGAGCGAGATGCCAAGCACCAAGCTGTTGCTCGTTCGTTTCGTCAGCGTGAGATCAGCTGACTGAGTCAAATCGGTACGCTGGAGTCGTGCCACTTCCTCCGCCCCCGCCGAGCTCCGGTTCATCCGGTCTGCCGCAGCCGAGCGGCCCGCCCAACAACCCCGGTTCCGGGGCACCCCAGGGACAGCCGGCAATGTGTTACCGCCACGCTGACCGCCACGCCGGTCGACGCTGCACGCGTTGCGGCAAGCCGGCCTGCAACGACTGTCTCGTTCAGGCCTCGGTCGGAAGCCACTGCGCCGACTGCGTCAAGGCAGCCCGCCCCGACATCGCAACTCGAGCCAAATTCTGGTCGGCCGGGCAGCCCAACCTCGTGACGATGACATTGATTGGTATCAACGTCGCTGTCTTCGTTGCAGTGCTGGTCTTCACGCAAGACGGCGGTGCACTCTCGGGCAGTGTGACCGACGCGCACATCAACTTCGCTGTGTCCAAACAGGCCCTTGTGGTCACCGGCGAGTGGTACCGCCTACTCACCTCGGGCTTCATGCACTTCGGCATCCTGCACATTGGCCTCAACATGTACTTCCTCTACGTTCTGGGGCCGATGCTCGAGCAGCCACTCGGCCGAGTCCGGTTCCTACTGCTCTACTTCGCCTCGCTGTTCGGTGGATCGCTGGGCGTCATCCTGCTCGACAGCGGCGGACTCACCGCTGGCGCCTCGGGTGCCGTCTTTGGGCTCATGGCTGCTGCTGCAGTGGGCATGTGGCGCAGAGGCGTCAACCCGTTCCGCACCAGCATCGGGAGCACCCTGTTGCTGAACCTGTTCCTCACGTTCGTCATCCCGGGCATCTCCATTGGCGGCCACCTCGGTGGTGCCGCGGCTGGCGCCATCTGCGCAACGGTGATGCTGGCTCCCGGCCATCAGCCGATGCCAAAGTGGGCAACATACGCAGCCCCCGTTGCCGTCGGTGTCGCCAGCGTGGTTTTGTCGGTCCTGATCGTCCAGGCTGCCTAAATCTCGCCGTCCACGTCTTTTCGCCTGCGATCCCCTGGGCTGGGTCGAACGATTGCGAGCCGCGCTCACGCCCGCCCCTGCATGGCCCGTATCCTGACCCCATGTCTTTGCGCTCGACCCACCTTGACCGGATGCGCGACGGGACCTTCGATACGCTGATCATCGGCGGCGGTATCAACGGTGCAGTCACCGCTGCGTCGCTCGCTGGCCGTGGCGCCAACGTCGCGTTGATCGATCGCGGCGATTTCGCCAGCTTCACCAGCCAGGCGTCGTCCAACCTCGTGTGGGGCGGCTTCAAGTATCTGGAGAATTACGAACTCTGGTTGGTCTTCAAGTTGTGCCTGTCGCGGAACCGCCTGATGAAGGCCTACCGAGACAACATCCACCAGATTGGCTTTTACGCGGCACTCGATGAGAAGGGCCCGTACAAGCCATGGTTCGCGGCCTTCGGAGCACTGGGCTACTGGATCATTGGCCTCTTCGGGACGCGGTACCCGCGTCTGCTGAGCCGGGACGACATCGAAACCGAGGAGCCTGCGATCAACACCGACACGGTTGCTGGCGGGATCGAATATCGCGACGGCATTTTGGTCGACAACGACGCCCGGTTCGTCTTCAGCTTCGTTCGTTCGGCCATCGAGGCGGGTGCAACCGCGGCGAACTACATCGAAATGGTGTCGGCCAAGCGAGTTGGCGACAAGTGGGTCGCCACGCTGCGCTGCACCGACACTGGCGAGGAATTCACGACGACCGCCACCACCATTGTCAACGCCGCCGGTCCGTTTGTCGACGAGACCAACCAGCAGTGGGGCCTCGACACCGCACACCGCATCGTCTACTCCAAGGGCATCCACCTGGTGGTGCCGCGGATCACGACAAAACACCATCACAAGGTGCTGGCCTTCTACGACGACACCGAGCGACTGTTCTACGTCATCCCGATGGGACGACGTTCGGTCATCGGCACCACCGACACCCGCGTCGATACTCCGTTCACCGAAGTCGATCAGAACGACATCGAATTCCTCCTCGGACAGATCAATGCCCGACTCGATCTCGCCACACCGCTGACGAAAGACGACATCATCGCCGAACGATGTGGTGTGCGACCACTGGTTGTTGCTGCTGGCAAGGGTGATCAGAAAGACGTCGACTGGACCAAGCTGAGCCGTAAACATGCCGTCGAGGTCGACGCCGATCAGCGTGTCGTCACGATTTTCGGCGGCAAGCTCACCGATTGTTTGAACGTCGGCGAAGAGGTCGCTGCCGAAATCGAGGCACTCGGCGTCCCGCTCGAGAAAGACTTCCACAACTGGTATGGCGAACCGGCCAAGGCAACTCGCAAAGAGTTCTTCCGCCAGGCCCGCCTCATGCGCTTAGACGACCTTCGAGAGAAGCCCGACACCGAGCCGCTCAGCGACCGCCTCTGGCGTCGGTACGGGCGTCGCGCCTTCGCCATGCTCGAAGAGATCCGACAAGACCCCCGAATGGCCGAAGACATCATGGGCTCGGCCGACTACCTCCGTGCCGAGTTGTACTCGGCAGCCGACTCGGAGATGATTACCAAACTCGAAGACTTCATGCGCCGCCGCTCGAAGATCGAACTGGTCGTTCGCGACGCGGACATCCGCGACTCCCCCGGCCTGCGCGAAGTGGCGATTATTCTCTTCGGCGACGACGCCGACCGACGGCTTGCCGAGTACTTCGGCGGCGAAGACCGTGTCCCCGACGCAGTACGCAACGGCCCGATGCCGGCCGACGTACTGACCTGAGCCGACGTGTTCGATTGGCTCAAAGCGCTACTCTCGAGGCCGGAACCCATCTTCGACCCGAGCTGGCACGGCATCCTCAACAGCGGCTTCCAACACTGGTCGACGCTGCAACCTGACGAGCTCGCTCGAATGGAACTCCTGGTTGCTCGGTTCGTGCACACGATGCGGTGGGAAGCAGCGAACCGGTTCGAGCTCACCGAGGAAATCAAAGTCATGATCGCCGCCCAAGCATCCATGTTGCTGCTGGGCCTCGACAT
This sequence comes from Candidatus Azotimanducaceae bacterium, assembly GCA_047635555.1. GTDB lineage: Bacteria > Actinomycetota > Acidimicrobiia > Acidimicrobiales > Ilumatobacteraceae > Ilumatobacter_A. Next base: position 9,614 of record JBLIKS010000024.1, on the reverse strand, counting down.
CGACGAATGGCACGACGTCACCTCGGTGATCGTGCACCCATCGAACGTTCGGCTTCGCGGAACACATTCCACCGGTGCAGGTACCTTCACCACCTCGCCCAGGGTCATTGCCGGCCAAGCGCACTACCAAGGCCCCGTGCTCCTTTCGTGGGCAGCAACGCGTCACGGGGCGAAGTTTCCTGATCGGGGCCAGAACGTCGTTTACCACGAGTTCGCACACCGACTCGACATGCTCGATGGCACCGTTGACGGCACGCCTCCACTCGCTGACGCCGATGCGCAGCAGCGCTGGGTCGATGTGTGCACCACTGCCTACGACACGGTCCGAGCAGAGGGCTCGCCGGTTCTGCGCGACTACGCCGGAACCAGTACCGCTGAGTTCTTTGCGGTCGCCACCGAAGTGTTTTTCAACCGACCGCTCGATCTCTGCGAACACGAACCAGCCCTGTACCGCGAACTCCGAATTTACTACCGCCAAGATCCGGCAGCACGTCACCGTGCGCTGGCCGGAGGAACACCGCCCGCTCCGTAACCAGACAAAACTCGGGACGCCATGCAGCGCTTTCCGCATCAGAATGTCCCGAGATTTCCTCGACGGCCACGGTGACCGTGCGCTGGCCGGAGGCCAGCAAATCGACGCCCAAGAAACGTGACCGGACAAGAACAAGTAGCGTCGGACAGCAATGAATGATTTCGTCAACGCTTCCACCACACTGCCCACCCAACAGCTGTACGTCAACGGCGGGTACGTCGATGCCACCTCGGGTGAGACCTTCGAGACGATCAACCCGGCCACCAACCGTGTGATTTGCGAGGTCCAACAGGCGAGCCAGGCCGACGTCGACGCTGCGGTGGTCGCGGCGCAGGCCGGCTTCAAGGTGTGGTCGATGATGCCCGCCATGGAGCGCACCCGCATCATGCTCAGGGCTGTTCAGATCCTGCGTGAACGCAACGACGAGCTAGCCCATCTCGAGACCCTCGACTCGGGCAAGCCGCTGTCGGAGACAACCACGGTCGACATCGTCAGCGGGGCTGACCAGCTCGAGTACTACGCCGGGTTGATCTCGATGCTGCACGGCCAGCACTTCGACTTCCCCCCGAACGGATTCGCCTCGGTCCAACGCCAGCCGTTAGGGGTCTGTGCCGGCATCGGCGCGTGGAACTACCCGATCCAGATCGCCATGTGGAAGTCGGCACCAGCGCTCGCCTGCGGCAACTCGTTCATCTTCAAGCCGGCCGAACTCACCCCGCTCACGGCTTTGAAGCTCGCTGAAATTTACAGCGAAGCTGGCCTGCCCGACGGCGTGTTCAACGTCGTCCAAGGCGATTATCGAGTCGGCCAGATGCTGTCGCGTCACGAAGGCATTGCGAAAATTTCACTCACAGGCGAAGTCGGCACCGGCAAGAAGGTCATGGCCGATGCTGCAACGACCCTCAAGGGCGTCACGCTCGAACTCGGTGGCAAGAGCCCGATCATCGTGTTCGACGACGCCGACCTCGACAGTGCCGTGAACGCCACCCTCGTTGCCAACTTTTACTCGGCCGGCGAGGTCTGCTCGAACGGCACTCGGGTGTTTGTGCAGCGCGGCCTGTACGAGGAATTCGTCGCGATGCTCGGCCCGCGGACGGAGGCGTTGAAGATCGGCGACCCGTTCGACCCCGAGGTCATGGTCGGCCCGCTGATCAGCCGTGAGCACTACGGCAAGGTTATGGGCTACATGAACGCGGCGCTGGCCAGCGAGGCACGCCACGTCTGCGGTGGCGCGGCACCCAGCAACGCAGCACTCGCCGACGGCAACTACGTCACGCCGGCGATCTTCGCCGACTGCGACGACGACATGGTGTTCGTCAAGGAAGAGGTGTTCGGGCCGTTGATGTCGGTCCTCCCCTTCGATGACGAGGAAGAAGCACTCAGCCGGGCGAACAACACCAACTACGGCCTGTGCGGCGCGGTATTTACTCGCGACTTCGCTCGTGCGCATCGCGTCGCCAATGCAATCGAAGCCGGCAACGTGTGGATCAACAGCTACAACGACCTTCCGCCGTCGATCCCGTTCGGCGGAGTCAAGCAGTCGGGCTACGGCCGGGAGAACGGGCTCGTCACGCTCGATCACTTCACCCAGTGGAAGACGATTTACTCCAACCTCGGCGCCTTCGAGGCGTACTACTGAGTCGCCCGCCTCGGCGGGATGTGCACTCGGTGGTCCACTCACCCATGGCAATCGTGTAACCCATGGCAATCTTGCTTGGCGTACTCGCAGCGATATTGATTGGTTGCTCGGACTTTTTGGGGCGCTTTGGCACGCGCCGCGCGCACGCTGTCACGATCGTCGGTGGCGCACTTATCGGAGGCGTGGCCGTCACGTCGGTCGGCCTCGCCATCATCCCGAGTGAGTTCTCCACCCGCGACCTCGTGCTCGGTATCGCGTCGGGGCTGTTCGTCGGGTTTGCACTCGCCACGCTGTACGAGGCCATGGCCACGTCGTCGGCAGCGATCGCCGGCCCGCTGGTGGTGCTTGGCACAGCGCTGGTTCCGTTCGGTTGGGATCTTGCTTTCGGCGCGACACTGTCGCCCTTGATCGTGGTCGGGATCATCATCGCCCTCCTCTCGCTGCTCGTCGTCATGTACTCCCCCGGCCTCAAGAACCAGCACGGTCGAGGGATCCGGATCGCTCTGGTGTCGGCTGTGCTCTGGGGCGTCTCGACCACGCTCGTCGGCGAGTCGGGCAACAATTCGGGGGTCTGGGCGCCGTTCGTGCAACGCGTCACGGCAATCGCTGTGATGTTTACCATTGCTGCAGGGCGGTCACTTCCCAAAGTCCCAGCGCGCCCCCTGCTCGGAATCACCGTGCTGTCAGGGGTCCTCGGCGGCGCCGGGATGATCGCGTTCGTCCTCGGCACCCAGCGCGGCTCGCTCGGCTCGGTCGCGGTGACAACGTCGATGTTCCCTGTGGTGTCGTCAGCCCTGTCTGCGGCATTCGACGACGACACGCTGCACTGGTGGCAGATCGTTGGGATTGCCGGTGTGGTCGGCGGTATTGGCGTGCTCGCTCTGGGATAGTGGCGTGGCGCGATGCCTACTCAGGGGCCACCCTGAGGATCGCAGGCGACTGGTCGATCACGCCGGAGCTTCGAACAGGGCCGACTCGACACCCAGCTGAGCGCCATCGATTTTTGAGAAGTCGAGTACGTCGTTGACGACGGCCAGCAGGCTCTCCGCTAAGGAAACGATCGATTCAGCACACTCGCGTTGGTCTGCTGAGAGGTCAGTGTCGAGCAACCGTTGAGCCATCGCGAGCACCCCGTCCATTGGTGTCCTCATTTCGTGGCTCATGTTGGCGAAGAACGCCGACTTCGCCCGGAGGGCGTGCATTGCGTCGTCGTAGACCGTTTGTAGATCGATTGCGGCGAGCCGACGTTCGGTGACATCGCGAAACGTCGCGTGGATCTCGCAGGCGTTGCTCCCGCTGTCACGTCGCGAACGCATTCGCGCTGCCACCCATACCTCACTGCCGTCCTTGCGCCGGAAACGCCACGTCCCGCTCGCGAGCCCTGACGACTTGACCGCGTCCCGGGTAACGCGCATGAGGTCGAGGTCCTCCGCACTGACGAGGTCCGTCAGCGACCTACCCACCAATTCTTGGGGCTCGTACCCAAGCATGGTGAGCGAAGCTGGCGAGAGATCGAGGATCTCACAGTCGTCGGAAATCAGGGCCATCATGTCGGAGCTGTGGTCGGCAAGCGAGCGAGCCTTTGCTTCGCTGACGCGGAGCGCATTTGCCTCACTCTGGCGTTGTTCTCTTTCGCTCAACGCCCGCTTGAGTGCGGGGACAAGGCGGCCCAGGTTTCCCTTGAGGAGGTAGTCAGTGGCCTGCAACTGCAGGGCTTCGATGGCCTGCTCTTCGCTGATCGTTCCGGAAACGAGGATGAACGGAAGATCCCAGGATTCTTCGCGAACGAGGCGCAACGCATCGGTACCTGAAAACGACGGCAGCGTATAGTCGGAGATGATGACGTCGGGTCGGAACCCATGGAGCTCCTCTAGGAGCCCATCCTGGGTCTCAACCACTCGCGCCGTGAACGACAGCCCGCCCTTTTCCATGTTGAGCTTGAGCAAGGCGACATCAGCTGGATCGTCTTCCAGGATCAAAATCCGAATCTCAGGCTCGGACATGCCGGAATGTCCGACATCGACACTCGCTTCATCAGCCACTGCGTCTCGTTCGTTCATCCCGGAACCTCGTTGAGGGTCAACCAGTACAGACCGAGTTGTTGTACCGCTTCGGCGAATTCGGCGAAGTCCACAGGCTTGACCACGAAGCTGTTTGCCCCGTCGTCGTATGCCGTAACCAGATCGGAATCTTCCTTCGACGAGGTGAGCATGATCACAGGAAGTCGACGGGTTCCGTCGTTGGCCCGAATGCGGCTCAGCACCTCCAGGCCGTTGAGTTTGGGCAGCTTAATATCTAGCAACACACAGTTTGGAAGATCACGTGGGTCCCGATGCGCGTACGGACCCGAGGCAAAGAGATAGTCCAGCGCCTCAGCCCCGTCTCGAACGACCACGATCTCGTTGCTGACATTGGCCTTGCGAAAAGCGCGCAGACACAACGCTTCGTCGCTCGGATCGTCTTCTACCAGCAGCACGAAGGCTGGACTCATTGGTGTTCTCCCAGTGTGAAATGAAAAGTTGCTCCGTGGTCGACTTCGCCATCAGCCCAGATCCGGCCACCGTGGCGGTCGACGACCCGCTTCACGGTCGCAAGCCCGATACCGGTGCCATCAAAATCTGCTGGCGTATGCAGACGTTGGAAGACTCCAAAGAGCTTGTCGGCGTACGCCATGTCGAAACCCGCACCATCGTCGCGCACGAAGTAGGTCGTCACGCCGTTTTCGATGCCGATACCTATCTCAATTTTGGCGGCGGCCTGCTTTGACGTGAACTTCCATGCGTTTGCCAGCAGGTTCAACAAAGCCAGCTTCAGTAGCGGCGGGTCTCCCACGACGACGAGTTCTTCAGGCATGACGACATCAACGATCCGGGACGGCTCACCTCTGCGCAGGTCCGTGATGATCGGAATGATCAGTGCAATCAGATCCACCGGCTGTGGTCGCATGTCGGCCTGGCTCATCTTGGACAGGCTGAGAAGGTCGTCAATGAGCTGAGCCATTCGTTGCGCCGAATCACGCACAAAGGTGAGATAACCCTTGCCCAGGTCGCTTAACTCGTCTCCGCAGTCCTCGAGGAGCGCCTCGCTAAAGCCGTCGATGCTGCGAAGCGGGGCGCGGAGATCATGGGCGACCGAGTAGCTGAATGTGGCCAGCTCCTTGTTGGCCGCAGCGGCAGCCAGTACCGCCTGCTTGAGCGCCGAGTTGGCGGTCTCGACCTTGGCTTTCTCGAGTTCAAAGTCCTCGAGGATGTTGAGCATCGCTTGCTCGGTGGACTGCAGCCGAGCTTTCTCCTCGGCGAAGTCATCGAGGATGTTGAGGATCGCGCTCGCGTAGCTGGCGGAGCTCACATCTTGATCGAGTTGATCCTCAGTCTGTTCGGCGATCGATACCGCATTCATCCGGTGGTCTTTCCATTGAGTTCCCGACGGATTTCTTCGTTCTCTTTCTTGAGCTCAATCATCTTGAGCTCGCGCCCCACGGTGAGGCGCTGGAACCGCTCCAGTTCGGCGAGGCGTTCCAACTCCTTCGACCGTTGTTCGGCGAGTTCTCGCACCGCTTGTTTCTGGGCCGTGACGTCACGGGCCGCAGCAAACACACCCAGCACATTGCCAGCAACGTCCTTGTACACCGAAGCGTTATACAACACATCGGTCAACTCGCCGTTCTGATGGCGGATCGTGAGCGCGTAATCAGTCACCGACCCCTCGGCAAACGCCCGCCGGTAACCATCACGGGCCTCTTCTGGATCAGTGAAATAGTTCGAGAAGTCAGTCCCAACCAACATCTCGCGTTCGACACCGGTGACTTTGATCGTGGCCTCGTTCACATCGGTGATCTTGCCCTCGGGGCTAATCGTGACCAACGGGTCAAGCGACGCCTCGACCAAGCTGCGGGCATACCCCGAGGCTTGTTTTTGGACCGTGACGTCACGGCCCGCGGCAAACATACCCAGCACATTGCCAGCAACGTCCTTGTACACCGAAGCGTTATACAACAGATCGGTCAACTGGCCGTTCTGATGGCGGATCGTGAGCGCGTAATCAGTCACCCACCCTTCGGCAAACACCCGCCGGAAACCATCGCGAGCCTTTTCCGGATCAGTGAAATAGTTCGAGATGCCAGTCCCCACCAACGCCTCACGTTCGACACCGGTGACTTTGATCGTGGCCTCGTTCACATCGGTGATCTTGCCCTCGGGGCTAATCGCCATCAACGGGTCAAGCGACGCCTCGACCATTCGGCTGGCGTACTCCAATGCTCCACGCCATGGCCCCACGGCTTCGCTCCGCGTGGTGATGTCTCTCGCGATCGAAAAGGCCCCGATGACGTCGCCATCAGTACCGATAATCGGACAAACAGCGAGCGACACCGAGGCGATGCCCCCGTCCTTGCGGATCAGCTCCGTATGAAAATGATCAACACGATTGCCGTGGCGGATCTGCTCGAAGATCGTCTCCATCTCGCCGCTGGACTCAGGGTGGAGTAGCAGCGAGAACCGCTTGCCGATGATCTCTTCGGCCTCGTAGCCATACAAAGCGACGGCCCCCTGATTCCAGCTCGTGATGACGCCGTCAAGCGACTTGCTGACGATCGCGTCGTCGGAGCCGTTGATCGAGGCGAGCAGATCCACCTTCTGACCGACCACGGCACCAAAAAAGCCGGTTTCTGCTGAGCTGTCGTGGCCTAATGACATCATGTGACATCCTCCAGGCATTTGACCGTATACCCAATTGAATAGCTCGACCAAGATCCGTAGCGATTCCATTACCGAATGCGGTTGTGGCCGAGCCGAATAAATGAGGCGGAGACGAGGAACAGAAGGCGATGGAGATGCGAACATCGACTGTCGCGCCACCAGCACCAGCACCAGCACCAGCGAAGCACCTGCTCAGGGGCCCTCATCTACTCTGTGACAGGTCATGTTCAGAATGGGAACCATGAAGAACGCATCCGGCGCCCAGCAGCTCGCACTCCTCTCCGACGTCAGCTCCGTCCCCACGGTCAGCGTCCGGTTTCAGCTCAGCCAAGACACCTGCGAAATTGGTCGGCGCCACATCGCCGAAATCCGCCAGGTGCTTGCCGAGCGTCAGGCAGCTCGAAACAGCTCCAACGTCATCGCCATGCCAGCTCGCGCCAACCGCGCCGCCTGATCCACCCGGTTGCAGCTGGGAGTTTCAGCCGGCGTTCGGTGCGAGGTCTTTAACTGCCTGCCAGTGGTCGAGCTCCGGGTCGAACGGCAAGATCGCCAGGGTGCTGGTAGTCACGCCGTTGTCGAAGTACGCCTGGATCTGAGCGCGGCACGCCTCCGGCGACCCGTGCACAATGAGGTCGTCAACGACCTCATCAGGGATCTCGGCGAGCGCGGCCTTGCGATCTCCGGCCTTCCAGGCATCCCACATGCCCTGCAGTTGTTCACCACGGCCCATCCACTCGTGGAACGCGGCGTACACCGGCACGTTGAGGTAGGCCGCGATTGCGTATCGAGCGGCGGCGCGAACCACGTCCGTGTTTTCACTCGGACAGCAGAAGATGCGCGCCACGATCTCACGCTCATCGCCACCGGCAGCCTCGGTAACGATCGGCGCAACTTTCGCGACGTCGCCGGCCGACAGCCAGTTGATAATTGCACCGTCAGCTTCACGGCCTGCGAGTCTCAGCATCCCCTCACGGAGTGCAGCGACAAGGATCTGCGGCTTCTGTTCCGGGCGAATCGCGAGCCGGAAACCGTCGATCTCGAACGTGTCGTAGGCCTGCTTCACCTTTTCGCCGCTCAATGCGTCGTTCAAGAAGCGCACCACGTCGCGCACCTTCTTGTACGGCTCTTCGAACGGGATGCCGTTCCAGCGCTCGACGATCACGTTGCTCGATGATCCGATGCCGATCGCAAATCGGCCCGGCGCCGCGTCAGCCATCGAAGCAACGCTCTGCGCGAAACATGCGGGCGAACGGGTGTAGGCCGGCACGATCGCCGTGCCGAGCCGCAGCCGCGGCTCCCACGCCGCGGCCAGGGCGAGGGGCGTGAACGCGTCGGCCCCGTCGGCTTCAGCTGACCAGATGTCGGTGTAACCCATGTCGGCGAGTTCAGAGAGCTTCGCTGCGTGCGAATGCAGCGGGCCGGGAAGCGGAACAGTCATGCCGGGGCGATGTGGAAGAGCCATGGCGCCGACCGTAGCGAGTCAGCCCGATACCGACCGGTATCGCAACACGCCCGTCGGCGGGCGGGAACGCGAACTCGGATCACACCTCACCACGTTGCGCGGTGCACGAGTCGCTGTTGCTACCGATTGGGGAGGCGCCGTGGTTGCACCCGTCATATGGGAACTCCTCGACGAGGCCGCCACTTCTCCGAGCCAATCCTGCTCGGACTGGCCCTCACGATGAAACGAGACCAGCCCTGGCCGCTGGTCGCGCCCAGGTGACCGTTCTGGTTGGCATGATGGGTCGGTGTCAGATCCGCTGCGCGTCGCCTACACATTGGAACAGTGCTGGCATGACGTCCCAGGCGGCACCGCTGTAGCGGCGCTCGAAGTCGCCAAACGACTGGCCGTACGTTCTGATGTCGACCTGGTCGGTGTTGCCGGCAGGCACCGTGGCGCTCCCAGGCCAGGCTTCGAACCACCGGCCCCCGTCGAGCACCTTCCGCTCGCGCGTCCTTGGCTCTATGAGACGTGGAACCGGTTCGAGTGGCCATTGGTCGAGCGGGCCACAGGCCCAGTCGACGTCTGCCATTCGACGACGAGTATTCCGGGAGCGACTCGCGCGCCCCACGTGGTGACGATTCACGACATCGCCTTCATGCACTCCCCCGAACGTTTCACCAGTCACGGTGTCAAGGTCATGACCCGTGGGTTGGAGCGCGGCCGGTCTGCTGACCTCGTCATCTGTCCGACCGAGGTCACCAAGGGCGAGTTGATCGACTCGGGCTTCGCGGCCAACGCCATTCGCGTCGTGCCGTTGGGCGTGAACACGTTCGTTGCCGATGCCGAGGCCGCCGCGCAGGCGCTCCGACCGCTTGTGCTGCCCGACGAGTTCGTGTTGTTCGTCGGCACGGTCGAACCGCGCAAGAACCTCGCTGCTCTCGCTGCAGCGACTGCAATGATCGACATGCCATTGGTCGTTGCGGGCGCGCCAGGCTGGGGCGACGTCGCTGTTCCGGCTACTGCCGACGTGACGTTCCTCGGCCACGTACCCGCCAACGTCCTCAATGCCCTGTACGTCACGGCTTCGGTCTTCGCGTACCCGAGCTTGCACGAAGGGTTCGGCCTGCCGGTTCTCGAAGCAATGGCGCATGGCACTGCGGTGGTCACGAGCCGCGGTACGGCGACCGAAGAAGCCGCCGGTGGCGCCGCAGTACTCATCGACCCAGCCGACATCGAGTCGATCGCTGCAGGACTCCGCACGGCACTCGACAACGCACCCCGACTCGTCCGACTCGGCACCGA
>JBLIKS010000023.1:0-18438 GCA_047635555.1 Candidatus Azotimanducaceae bacterium | reverse complement strand
AATACCGGTGTCGGGCTCGCCATCGTGGCTGCTCAGCGGGGCTACAAGTGCGTGTTCGTCATGACCAACAAGGCCGGCAAGGAAAAGGTCGACCTACTCCGTGCCTACGGAGCCGAAGTCGTCGTCTGCGATGTCGCCGTCGCTCCAGAAGACCCAAACAGCTACTACTCCGTGGCCGAGCGGCTCACCCACGAGCGCGGCGCGTTTCGCCCAAACCAGTACGCCAACCCGCACAATCCCGAAGCCCACACAAAGACCACCGGCCCTGAGATCTGGGAGCAGACCAAGGGCCGCATCACCCACTTCATCGCGGGTGCTGGCACCTGCGGTTCACTCACCGGCACCGGCCGCTACCTCAAGTCGATGAATCCCGACATCAAAATCATCGCCGCCGACCCGGAAAAGTCGGTGTTCTCTGGCGGTTCGGGTCGCCCGTATCTGGTCGAAGGGGTCGGCGAAGACTTTTTCCCGGCCGCCTACGACGGCGATCTGTGGGACGAAGTCATCCCAATCAGTGATGAAGAAAGCTTCCTCATGGCTCGCTACGTCAGTGAGACCGAAGGCATCCTCATCGGCGGCTCAGGCGGCACTGCCGTGGCTGCGGCGCTCAAGGTTGCCAAACAAGCTGACGACGATGCCGTCATTGTCGTCTTCAACCCAGATTCGGGCCGCGGCTACCTGTCGACGGTGTTCAACGATTACTGGATGATGAACTTCGGGTTCCTCAAGGAATGCGATCAGTGTGTTGGCGCCGTGCTCGACACTCGCAACGCTTCGATCGAGAACCTGCTCTACGTCAACCCATCGGCTCCAGTCAGCGAAGCCATCGAAATCATGCGGAGTAACGGCGTCAGCCAGCTGCCGGTCTGCAAGAACACGCCACCGTTCGCAAACGCCGAAGTGGCCGGTTCGGTCGACGAGCTCGAACTGATGGATGTCATCCATCGCAACCCGGGCGCGATGAACACCTCGGTCGAAGAGGTGATGGGCGCAAAGCTCCCCACAATCGGAGTCGGCCAAAAGGTCGAGCTCGCTGTCGAAATGCTCGAAACCGCCCCAGCACTCCTCGTGCTGTCAGGTGGTCAGCCGCTCAGTGTGCTGACCCGCACCGACCTGCTCTCCTACTTCACCGCCATCGCAGAGGATGCAAACAACCGTGACTGATCAAACCAACCCGGACGACACCCCAACCGCCCACCCGGACAACACCCCAACCGCCCACCCGGACAACACCCCAACCGCCCACCCGGACGACAACAAGCAGGTCAACATGTCGGCTGGCTTTTCCACCCGGGCAATTCATGCTGGCCAGGAGCCTGACCCGACCACTGGCGCAGTCGTGGTGCCGATCTCGTTGTCGACCACGTTTGCCCAAGATGGCGTCGGCAACCACAAGGGCTTCGAGTACTCGCGGTCGGGCAACCCGACACGTTCGGCACTCGAGACACAAATCGCGTCGCTTGAAGAGGCCCGCCACGGCCTCTCCTTCGCCAGCGGTCTCGCTGCCGAAGACAACATCCTGCGGCTCCTCACCGTCGCCCCGCAAGGCAGCGGCAAGCGCGTACTGCTCGGCAACGACGCGTATGGCGGCACCTTCCGCCTGATTGCCAAAATCTGGGGGCCCATGGGTTACCCGTGGACCGCAGTCGATCTCACCGACCTCGACGCGCTCCGTGCCAACTGGCCAGACGACACCGGGATGATCTGGTTGGAGACCCCGACCAACCCGCTGCTCACGTGCTTCGACATCGAGGCCATTGCATCAATTGCTCACGAGCGTGGCGCAATCGTCGTGGTCGACAACACGTTCGCCACCCCGTACTTGCAGCAGCCGATCAACCTCGGCGCTGATCTCGTCGTGCACTCGGCCACCAAGTATTTGGGCGGCCACAGCGACGTCGTTGGTGGCTTCATCGCTACGAGCAACGACGAGCTCGCGGAGAAGCTCGCATTTACCCAGAATGCTGCAGGCGCCGTGCCGGCACCATTCGACAGCTACATGCTGCTGCGTGGCGTCAAGACGCTTGCCGTTCGAATGGATCGCCACTGCGAGAACGCTCGGGCAATCGTCGACCTGCTTGTCGATCACCCCGCCATCGAGAAGGTGCTGTATCCACAGCTACCCGATCATCCCGGCCATGCTGCGGCTGCCAAGCAGATGAAAGACTTTGGTGGGATGGTGTCGTTCCAGGTCAGGGCTGGCCGTGAAGCTGCGATGCGTGTTGCCGAATCAACGTCGGTCTTCACGTTGGCAGAGTCGCTCGGTGCTGTCGAATCGCTGATCGAGCATCCTGCTGCAATGACCCACATGTCTGCCGCCGGCTCACCGCTCGAAGTTCCCGACAACTTGGTCCGCCTGTCCGTCGGCATCGAAGACAAGGCCGACCTCGTTGCCGACCTCGAGCAGGCCCTCGACTCGATCTAATCGTCGACCACTGTCACGCTCCGGTCTGGTTGGTTTCAGAGGGTGACAACTACTCCAACTACTCCAATTACTCCAACTACTCCGGGCCTCAGGAGCCGAGGAACAGCTTGTAGACGGGGTTGGCGGACTCGTTCCAAAAGCGATAGCCGATGTCATCCAGGAACTCCCGGAACGCATCGGCGTCGCTTGTTGGGACCTGCATGCCCACCAGCACCCGCGCCAGGTCGGCACCGTGGTTGCGGTAGTGGAATAGCGAGATGTTCCACGACGGGTTCATCGAGGTGAGGAAGCGCAAAAGCGCCCCCGGCCGCTCAGGGAACTCAAACCGGTAGAGCACCTCGTCTGATGCATGAGCTGACTTGCCGCCCACCAGGTGACGAACGTGGGCCTTCGCGAGCTCGTCGGCGGTCAGGTCAATGGCGTCAAAGCCAGCCTCGTCGAATGCATCGGCCAACTCAATCGTCTCGGAACGCGACGACGCAGCAATGCCGACAAAGACGTGTGCTTCCGCCGAATCGCTGATCCGGTAGTTGAACTCGGTCACGTCACGCTCGCCGATGACTTCGCAGAACCGGAGGAAGCTCCCAGGTTGTTCGGAGATCGTGACCGCGAAAATTGCCTCGCGCTGTTCGCCGTAGTCGGCGCGTTCTGCCACAAATCGCAAACGGGTGAAGTTCATATTGGCGCCGCACGCAATGGCAACAAAGGTCTGATCGACTGCGCCGGTCTGCTGGACATACTTCTTCATGCCAGCAATTGCGAGCGCTCCTGCGGGCTCGAGGAGCGACCGGGTATCAGTGAACACGTCTTTGATCGCAGCGCATGTTTCGTCGGTGTCGACGATGATCACGTCGTCGACGTATTCCTGGGCCAGCCGGAACGTCTCCGTGCCCGGCCGCTTCACGGCGGTGCCATCAGAAAATAGCCCGACTTCATCGAGGGTCACGAGATGGCCAGCCCGCAGCGAGTCCGCCATGGCCGTCGACTCGTCGTGCTGCACCCCAATGATTTTGATGCCCGGGCGAACCTGTTTTACGTACGCAGCGACCCCAGCAATCAGGCCACCGCCACCAATCGCCACGAAGATCGCGTCGATCGGGCCACCGTGTTGACGGAGGATCTCCATGCCGATCGTCCCTTGACCAGCGATCACGTCGGGGTCATCGAACGGATGCACCAGCGTGAGGCCGCGTTCTGCTTGGAGCTCAAGTGCGTACCGGTAGGCCTCGTCGAAGCTCTCGCCATGCAACACGACCTCTGCTCCGCGCTGGCGCACTGCGTCGACCTTGAGTGACGGTGCCGTTGAGGGCATCACGATCACGGCGTCGCAGCCAAGGCGGTTGGCTGCGAGGGCAACACCCTGGGCGTGGTTGCCCGACGAGCAGGCAATGACGCCACGAGCGCGGTCCTCGGGGTCGAGGTGCGCCATCTTGTTGTAGGCGCCGCGGATCTTGAACGAAAAGACCTCCTGGAGGTCTTCTCGTTTGAAGAAAACCGTGTTGTTCAGCCGGCGCGACAGCCCGGGCGCTGGATCCAGCGGCGTCTCAATAGCGACATCGTAGACCTTCGCATTGAGAATTCGAAGGAGATAGTCGACGTCGCTCACGTCACCTAGTCTGGCCGGTATCCGGCGAATGCCCGGCGATCCAATCGTCAGCGTGAATTTTGTTGGGCTGCAAAGCGCGGAAGTTTGCTTCGAAGCAACGCCTGCTTTTTGGTTCAAGTCGGACATCGTCAAACATTTCACGCAAGCCGACAGAGAATCAGGTAAACCGTTTGCATGAAACCCGCAGCCGACGATCCGTCGACCACCGCGTCCGCAGCTGCACCGATCCGGCCGATCGTGATTGCCGCCAACAGGCTCCCCGTCATGCGCGACGACACGACAGAGACCGGCTGGGCCCCAAGCCCCGGCGGTCTGGTTCGGGCGCTCCTGCCCATGCTCCGATCATCGGGCGGCACCTGGGTCGGCTGGACCGGCACGCCCGACGACCCAACTGAGCCCTTCACCGTCGACGGCGTCGACTGCCATCCGATCGACATCAGTGCCGAAGAAGTCGAGCTGTACTACGAAGGCTTCTCAAACGACGGCCTGTGGCCTCTCTATCACGACGCACTTCGCGAGTCGACCTTCGACATTGCTCAGTGGGAGGCCTATCAGCGGGTCAACGAGCGCTTCGCCATCACGCTGGCGAACATCGCTCCCCCGAACGCCATCGTTTGGATCCACGACTACCAGCTCCAGCTGATCCCGGCGATGCTCCGCAAGCAGCGGCCCGACATCACCATTGGCTTCTTCCTGCACATCCCGTTCCCGCCGTACGAGCTGTTCTCGCGATTGCCATGGCGCAACGAAATAATCGATGGCCTCCTCGGCTGCGATCTGATCGGTTTCCAGCGACCGAAGGGCGCGACCAACTTTGCTGCGTGCGCAAGCCAGTTGCGCCAATCTGACATCGGCGAGAATGTCATCCACAATGCCGGGCACCGGACCCAGCTCGGCGTGTTCCCGATCTCGATTGACTTCGCCGAGGTCGAGGCGGTCGCTGCCGGTCGAGCCACGCGCAAGTTGACGAGTCAGATTCGCACCCGCCTGGGCGATCCCGAAGTGATCCTGCTCGGTGTCGACCGGCTCGACTATACGAAGGGGATCGGCCTCAGATTCCGGGCCTTCGGTGCGCTGCTCGAGTCGGGCGAACTCGACGCTGAGCGTTGCGTCATGGTGCAGGTCGCAACACCGACTCGCGAAGCCGTCGAGCACTATCAGGATGAACGACGCGAGATCGAACGGCTCGTTGGCGAGATCAACGGACGCTTCAGCAGGATCGGGCTCCCCGTCATCCACTACCTGTACCAAACGCTGTCGTACGACGACCTCATTGCTCTCTACCGCGCTGGTGATGTCATGCTCGTTACCCCGTTCCGCGATGGTATGAACCTCGTCGCAAAGGAGTACGCCGCCGCGCACATCGACGGTGACGGCGTGCTCGTCCTGTCGGAATTCGCTGGTGCCGCCGACGAACTCACCGATGCGGTGCTCGTCAACCCGCACGACGATCGGGCCCTCCAGGAGTCGATCGTGACCGCCGTCGAGATGCACCGCCACGAGCGGCGGGCGCGCATGGCTGGACTCCGCGAGCAAGTCAAGCGAATGGACGTCCAGGGCTGGGCCGACAGGTTCTACGCAGCGCTCGCACAGGCAGCCAAGAACCAGTGACCCTCACGCCCGAGTACCACAACCCGAAGCAGCTGGGCATCGAAGTCGCAGGCTGCGAACTGCCGTTACTGATCGGCCTTGACATCGACGGTGTGCTCGCCCCGCTCGTTGACCACGCTGATAACGCACGGCTACTCGATGGCATCGCTGACGTCTTGACTCGCCTGCTCACAGCTGCTCACGTGACGGTCGCTGCCGTGTCGGGCCGCGCCGTATCCAGCATGCGGACCTTCGGGCTCCCCGCCGCCGTGCGCCTTGTTGGCAGTCACGGCATGGAACAAGACGGCCGCCCGTTCGAACCGCTCGACGGCGCTGAGCGAGCCCGTCTCGACCAATTGATCGAACTGGCCGACGCCGCAGCGAACACTGGTGGAGACGGAGCGTGGGTGGAACACAAGCAAGCCAGCGTTGCAGTCCACATCCGCGAGGCCGACAAAGCACTCGGGACAGCTGCGCTCGCCGCACTGGCGATCGCAATACAAGGTGTCGATGGCGCCTCGGCCAAGCCGGGCAGCAACGTGCTCGAACTTTTCACCAGGCACGCGAGCAAGGGCAACGCGGTCGAACGACTTCGAAACGGGTCTGGAGCACGCTCCGTGATGTTCGTCGGCGACGACCTCACCGACGAAGAGGCATTCGCCGCACTGAGCGAAGTGGACATATCGATCAAGGTCGGCCCTGCCCCGACCATTGCCCAGTTCCGACTGGCCACTCCAGAGCATGTCCTGGAGTTCCTCAGCGCTCTCGCAGACTGCCTCTGCGAACCTGTCTGATCAGAAGAGTGACGCCTGCCCGGCGGGTGGCGTGCGCTTGATCGCCGTCCAGGGGTTGCAGTTGTCCATGAACACCCAGCTACGACGATGAATCGCCGACGGTCCATAGCCTTTGATCGCCGCCTTGTGAACGGGGCAGGGGTAGCCCTTGTTCGTGTCGAACGACCAGTGCGGGTACGACTCTGACATCGCTCGCATCTGCCGATCACGAACGACCTTGGCGAGAATACTTGCTGCGGCAACGCTGAGGCAGTGAAGGTCGGCTTTGACAGCCAGCTCGACGTGCGCCACTGACGGAGAGACGAAGTCCCACTTACCGTCGGTCACTGCCACGTCGGGCACGATGCTCAACCCGTCAATAGCGCGCCGCGTGGCCAGTTTTTGCGCTGCAGACATCCCGAGGTGATCGCACTCCTCTTGGCTCGCCCCACCAACAGCCCATGACACGCACCAGTTGGCAATCTTGTCGAACAGGGCTTCACGCTCACGTTCGGACAGCAGCTTGGAATCACGAACACCGTTGACTCGAGTGTCCCGGGGCAGAATCGCTGCGCCAACCATTAATGGCCCGGCCCATGCTCCACGACCCACCTCGTCGATGCCGACAACAGTCTCATGCCCGCGAGCCCACATCTCCTTCTCGATCGCTCGAGTCGGTGCCCTCTTCTTTGAGCTGCGGTACTTCGTCGCCATGACGACTGCATCATGCCAGGGTCGAGGCCGTCCTGCTGTCTCGTCCCTGACGAGTACACGAGCTCAGGTGAAGCTGGTCGAAGTTTGCGAAGGCGGACCGCTCTCCGCCGTGAGCAAGAGGCTGCGTGGGGCGGCGGGCTTCGCCGGCGCTGCCCACAGCGACTCGCCGGTCTGGTCACTCGACGACCAATCGGCGTCGACAGCAGAAGCACTCAACCGTTGCGCTTCGCCGGTCTGCTCCCACAGGACAGCAGGCCGCTCCCCGTGCCAACGCACAGCGAATGACACCGTTGACGACGCCGATGTAGGAACGCCGTGGAGTTCAAAGTTGGCTCCGAGCCAGCGGGTTGGGATCCCAGTCGGCAACAGATTGCTCCCGTCGGCCAGTCGTCGCTCGACTTCGTGGACGAAGCGGCCCACAGATGCACCGCGGACGATTTCTGAAAACGGGCCGGTCTTGGGCCGAGCGGCGTCGCCGACGCGCTTGGCGAGTCGAGCGATGTCACGCGTTGCGCGCCGATCACCGGCGACGACAGCAATGTGGTGAGCCGCAGCGATCGCCGCTGGCACACAGGCATCGCCGGATCGAGCGATTAATTCGAGCGGCTCGGCAATCTCGTACATCCACGGCTCGGCTTCTTCGCCGCAGCGGACCAGTTCGTTGACATCGAGAATGAACCCGATCGGATCCTGCGTCACGTCGATTGGACCGGTCAGGATCAGGTCGCAACGTGCCGCCACCACTGCATTGGCGAGCCCGTCGTCGGGCAGATTGAGTCGGCTCGCCCGCTCAGCCAACGTGACCCAGCCGCGGCTCACCACATCGGCACCGGGCAGCGCGCGCAGATTTGCAGCATGGCGGTCGACGGCGTCAGGGATCGGGCCGTGGGCGATCGCCACACGAATCGACGTGCGATGAGCAATCGGCAGCGTGATCGCGCCAGCCGGGAGTTCGATGCCCTGCAACGGCATGTCAGCAGGCGGGCGCTCGGTGAGCACCGGCAAGCCCGAAAAAGCAACAGCGAACGGCAACGGGGAGTCATTCTCGATCTCGATAATCGTCAGCCCGCCGCGATCGGCCACCGACCAGACCCGCTGCACGGCATCGCCATCGGGGATCCGGACACGAGTTTCGGTGACAGGTGCTCCGGCGAGGCGGACCTGACGGACAGCAGCTTCGGTCGCCGGCGTATGCCATCGGTCGTCAGCTGCGATGTGCCAGTCGATGCGTTCGACGGCGCCGCCAGGTTGGGCCCACGGGGTGACCGACCCCCACCGCGACACGCTCGCCCTCCACCGTTGGCCGGTGACACCGACGACTGTCGACTCATCCTTGCCGTCGGCACCGGATTCGGTCGTGTTGCCGTTCGACGCGCTGGTCTCGAGTGACATGCCGGTGAGGCTATTGGCGCCGTGCAGAGTTCGCCCAGCGCGGCGTGTCCGAGCAAGGCGGACTTGCGCCACGGACGTAGGGTTACAACCAGTGCGAGTGGCAGCCCTGGTTCCCGTCAAGCGGTTCGCTGCTGCCAAGGGACGATTGTCTGGTGCGGTTGATGAACAGCAGCGTGCACGGCTCGCCCGATGGACCGCCACAGGGGTCGTCGGGGCGTTCGGTGACATCGATGTCTACGTCGCATGCGACAACGACGACGTTGCTGAGTGGGCGCGTGAACTCGGCCTCGCAGTCATCTGGGGGCCGGGTCTGGGCCTCAACGGGGCGATTGACGACGGTGTCGCAGCACTGGCCGATGCCGGGTACGACCAGGTCGTCATCGCCCACGCAGACCTTCCGCGGCCAACGTCGCTCTCGACTGTGGCCCGACACAACACGATCACGCTCGTCCCCGACGACCGTCGTGACGGCACAAACGTCATGTCGTTCCCGCTCACCGACACCGTCCAAGCTGCGTACGGAGCCAGGTCGTTCGAACGCCACCTCGCCGCAGCGCAGCAGGTGGGCATCTGCGTCGAAGTTCGGGCCGACCCCGACTTGGCACTCGACATCGACACACCCGACGATCTCACCCACCCACTCATCCGCGAGGTGCTGCCCACATGGCTGCGAACGAACCAGGCCAACCATCGATCCGTCTGAGCGACGAGCCGTCACTCAATTACCCCACACCGAAGTCGGCGCTGGCAATCGGAGCGCATCCCGACGACGTCGAGTTCGGCTGCGGCGGGACTCTGGCAAAGTGGGCCGCTGACGGTTGCGTCATCCACCACCTTGTCTGCACCGACGGTTCCAAAGGCACATGGGACGCCAGTGCTGACACCGTTGCACTCGCGGCCCGTCGCCAGATCGAACAACGCGATGCCGCTCAGCGGCTTGCCCGAGGTGTTGCTGCAGTCACCGGTGAGGTGCGCTTCCTCGGATACATCGACGGCGAACTCGACAGCAGCCTGCGCGAGCGGGGTGACGTCGCAAAGGTGATTCGCGAACTCCAGCCGCAGGTCGTACTCGGTCACGATCCGTGGAAACGGTATCGGTTGCACCCTGACCACCGCCACGCAGGTCTCTTGGCGTGCGAAGGGATCGTTGCCGCCCGTGACCCGCACTTTTACAGAGAGCACGGCATCGCCCACCACCGGCCTGACGCCCTGCTGCTGTGGGAGGCCGACGAGCCAGACCACGGCGAAGACATCAGTGCTCACATCGGCGCGAAGCTCGATGCGCTCCATGCACATGAGAGCCAGTTCGAGTCGACGATGAAGGCAGTCGATGGCAACGAACTTGATGTCTTCGACGAGCGAATCCGCGCACGCGTCGAGGGCCTTGGAGCACCGTTCGGCGTCGAAGCAGCCGAAGTATTCAAGCTCATTACTTCACTCTGACCGAGACGCGAAGCGGGAGGCCCCTGAGGGCCTCCCGTTCGCGAACTCAAAATGTGATCAGTTGATCACTTCTTCTTGGCCGGAGCCTTCTTGGCTACAGCCTTCTTCTTGGCCGGAGCCTTCTTGGCTACAGCCTTCTTCTTGGCCGGAGCCTTCTTGGCTACAGCCTTCTTCTTGGCCGGAGCCTTCTTGGCAACAGCCTTCTTCTTGGCCGGAGCCTTCTTGGCAACAGCCTTCTTCTTGGCCGGAGCCTTCTTGGCAACAGCCTTCTTCTTGGCCGGAGCCTTCTTGGCTACAGCCTTCTTCTTGGCCGGAGCCTTCTTGGCAACAGCCTTCTTCTTGGCCGGAGCCTTCTTGGCTACAGCCTTCTTCTTGGCCGGAGCCTTCTTGGCAACAGCCTTCTTCTTGGCCGGAGCTTTCTTGGGAGCCATCAGTTCACTTCTTCTGGCCGTTGAGGGCCTGCTTCAGCGTGGAGCTGGCGCTGAACTTCATGGCGGTCGATGCTTTGATCTTCACAGGCTCGCCCGTCTGTGGGTTGCGACCCTCACGGGCGGCGCGCTGCGTTGTGCTGAAGTTGCCGAAACCCGGCCATGTGACCTTGTCGCCCGACTTCGTCGACGAGACGACGTGGTCGAAGAACGCGCCGAGCGTGCGCTCGGTGTCGGCCTTCGAAACGCCTGCTGCCTCGGCGACTGCTTCGATCATTTCTGCCTTGGTTGCCATGGTGGTCCTCTTTCGAATGGTTGAGTTGTCTTGTTCGCCCCGACGTTGAACGCCGGGTCAAGTTCCGCATGATTCCCGCGGAATTACAACTATGTGACTTGGCTTCTTGGATTTCGGCAAGCACTAAACACATTGCAAATGCAACGACCGAATCTGCAGGGCCCTTGCGCCGTCTGCGTCGCCGACGTTTCGAGTTGAAAAACACCAGCTCAAAGGGTCCGTCGACATCCACCACTCAGCCGGCAAGTCGAACTACACAGGTATCGTTGAGAACAAGAAACGATCGCATCCAGACGTTCCAGGCATCCACTGAGGAGTGATGATGACCGACCTGCTTCCTTCCGCTGACGCTGCCGCACTGGCACCTCGACCGCTCGGAACGGAGGTGATGGCCGGCATATCGTCGACGAAAGTCCGGCTCGTGATCGACACATCCGTACTGATTGCCGACCCGACATGCGTCCTTGAGTTCACCGAGGCTGACATCATCATCCCACTCACCGTGGTCGAAGAACTCGATGGCCTCAAGAGCCGCAGCGACGACGTCGGGCGATCTGCACGCACCGCACTGCGCACACTCGAAGAACTTCGCGTTGCCCATGGCGGGTCCCTGGCCCAACCGGTTCCGACGGGAGCACCCGGGGCGACTCTGCAAATCGAGATCAACAACATCCGCAAGCACCTGTTAATCGAGCACGGCCTCGATCCCAAGGTCCCCGACAACCGAATCATCGGCGCAGCGATCGGCCAGTCCGACTTCGGCCCGACCACGATGGTCAGCAACGACGCAGCGCTACGCATCAAGGCCGCGCACCTCGGCGTCTCGGCCGCCGAGCACACGCTTGGTCGACGCAACAACGACCGGCCTGCAATCGGCTGGTCCACCATCGATGCAGCCCCTGAGGCAATCGACGCCCTGTATACCGCAGGAGGCATCGCTATCGAGTCCGTGTTACCAGGATTGGAGATCGCGGAGAACGAGTTCGCCGTGCTTCAGGCCGGATCCCAGTCAGCACTGGTCCGGGCGGTCGGCAACGAGATGGTTCTCCTCCCTCGTTCGGCGCCCGAAGCATGGGGGCTCCGGCCACGCAACAAAGAGCAGCGATTCGCGCTTGAGTTGCTTCTCGACCCGGAGATCAAGGTCATTGCCCTCGACGGCCGGGCCGGAACCGGCAAGACGCTGCTCGCAATAGCTGCGGGTCTCGAACAGGTCGTCGAGCAGCGCCGCTACGAGCGCCTCGCCGTGTACCGGCCTCTCGTTCCCGTCGGGCGCGCTGATGTCGGCTTCTTACCCGGCGCCCTCAACGAAAAACTCGATCCCTGGATGGCGGCGATTCACGATGCCGTCGCCGCGCTGACCGATATGGGCAGTAGCCACGATGCTGGCAACCTCGTCGATGAACTCACCGAACGCGGACAACTATCGCTGGAGTCGGTGACCTTCCTCCGGGGCCGCTCGCTCCAGCGCCAGATCGTGCTGATCGACGAGGCACAAAATCTTGAGCCGACCACACTTCGAACAATCCTCACCCGGGTCGGCGAGGGTACCAAGGTGATCTTCACCGGTGACACGAGTCAGATCGATGCGCCGTATCTCGGCGAATCCAACAATGCGCTCAGTGTTTTGGCATCGGCGTTCAGCGGACAGCGCTGTTTTGGGCACATCACCCTGACCGCGTGCGAGCGCAGCGATGTGGCCAGCCTCGCCGCTGAACTGCTTTGACGCCTGCTGGACTCACCGACCTGACTCCCACCCGACTCACCCAGTCGGGGACGTCCACGCATTGAGACCGCGCACGCGCCGACGCGCCGACGCGCCGAGTAGTGGTCTGCGTCGGGCCAACACGTGTCCAACGAAGAACTTTCATCCGTTTGTTAAACCGCTTCGAATAATTAGTGTTAAACAGCTGTATACGACGAAAGGTTTGGACGTGCTGCAACTCACTGACTTCAAGACGGCGACCGTGCACTCAGACGATTGGCGTGATTTGGCCAACTGCCGTGGGAACACCAAACTCTTCTTCCCACCGAAGGCAGAACGCCCACAGGCCCGCGCCCGTCGCGAAGCTAAGGCCAACCGGCTGTGCACCGACTGCGTCGTCCATATCGCCTGCCAGCAGTTCGCACGGGACAACCACGAATACGGTTTCTGGGCCAGCGAGTCCGAAGAAGAACGACATCTGGCCGGCTACACGGTTGCCGCACCGATCGGTGTCCGGACACGCATCGCCCGCGAAGCGAGCTGACCGACACCGCAGCGCAGTCGTTGCGACACACGTTGCCTAAGGTGGCATCTGTGCCGCTCCCCCGCTTTGCTGTCGTCGATGTCGAGACCTCAGGTCTCTCCGACCGACGCCACCGCATTCTCCAGCTCGGCGCCGTCGTCATTGAGGCCGACGGAACGGTCATCGATCAGTGGTCAACCCTCGTCCGATTGAGATGGCCCCTCCAGAGTGTCGGGCCGACACACATCCACGGCCTCACCCGCCCGATGCTGCGAGGCGCTCCACGGCTCTCCAAAGCACTCGACCAGCTGGCACCGCTGCTCGACGGAGCGATTTTCACGGCGCACAACGCCCAGTTCGACGCAGGCTTCATCGTCCGTGCAGCACACCGTCGTGCCGGCTTCGAACTCGGCCCCCAGCTCTGCACGCTGCGCATGTCGCGCCAGCTCGACCCCGACCGTCAGATGTCGCACCGCCTCGTTGATGTGGCCGAGCGCTACGGCGTCGACCTCACCGCTCCCCACGACGCTTTGGCCGACGCCGCGGCCACCGCCGCCGTCCTTCCTCACCTGCTCGCTGCTCACCACATCGTCGAACCCGAACAACTCGACCCGTTCTTCGTGGGCTCCAAACGACCTCAGTAGCGGGCGAGC
Source organism: Candidatus Azotimanducaceae bacterium (assembly GCA_047635555.1). Classification (GTDB taxonomy): domain Bacteria; phylum Actinomycetota; class Acidimicrobiia; order Acidimicrobiales; family Ilumatobacteraceae; genus Ilumatobacter_A. Next base: position 4,894 of record JBLIKS010000023.1, on the reverse strand, counting down.
ATCCGGGCGGCCAAATCTGCGGCCTGCAGTGCTGCGTCCTTCGGCGAAAGCACCACCACGTCTGGGCCGAGCCGGATCAGCAGTCTCGCCAACCATCGTTCGTTGGCTACCGGGACATCGACTTCGATCCAGCCCTTCGGTCGGTTCAGTTGGGTGACCTCACCGACCGGATACCGGTCGAGGATCCACTGCGCAGCCGGAGCTAACCGAAGCGTGGCGTGCGGCAACTCAGCATCGGCGAAAAAGCCCGGCGGCCCGTCCACAGGATCAGTCGTCGGCACAACTCGCCCAGTAGGGGCAACGCTGTCGATCCGGTCGATCCGGAAGGTCCGCCGCTCATTCGACTTCGCGTCGTCAGCAACGACGTACCAGTTCCCCGCATCGACGAACACGTGGCGCGGCACAACAATTCGCTCGGCACGTTCGTCGCGGGCCGGCGAGTAATACAGCATCGTCAACTCAGCGGCCGCCGCAACCGCCTCGACCACTTCATCAGTCACCTCCGGTCGCGACATGTCAATCGCCACGCCCGCAGTGTCGTCGGAGCCAGCCCCGTCAACGCCCGCATCCGTCAGCGCTCTGGCCAGCTTGTCGAGCGCTCGGCCCAGCGACCCCGAGCGATCAGCACCCGGCAACTCCATGGCAGCGCGTGCCGACGCAAGGAGTGAGAAACCCTCGGGCGCCGTCAGCCGCAGCGGCCGGGTGAAGAGTCGAGGGACACCAACGAAGACCAGACCGTCATCGACAAAAACATCGATCATCTCATCGACGAACGGCGGGAGGCCACACATCGCCACCAACTCCAGGTCGTCTTGGACCTGGTCGGCGGTCAGGTCGAAACGCGCAGCAACCTCAACAAGGGGGACCTCGCCCTGTTCCATCAGCCACGGGAGCATCACCAGGAGGCGACTCAGCCGATCTTCTGCGTTGCGCGGCCCCTTCATGATGCCGCCTCGACGACGCCGGTGAGCCAGTCGATGATTTGATCACGGATCTCGGGCGGCGACACGACGGCTGCGTGATCGAGCAAGCCAATCAACCAAGACCTGAAGGCATCGAGATGAGATGCGGGGACTTCCACGTTGATCGAGCCGTCGGCATGGCGTTCGAGCACTCGCGCTGAACCGACCTCACGCTCGATCGCATCGGCTCGGGTCGCATCGATCCACACGATGGCAAGGACGCCGTCCCCTGGCGCGTGGCCGATCTGCTTCGGGTCTGCGGGAAACGCATCGCGTGGGTCGAATGAATCGGGCCGAGTAAAGGTGCCAGTGGGCCCGACCTCGATCGCATCGACACCGCCATCGAATCGGTCGACCCGGAACGTCCGATTCTCATTGCGGTCGTGATCATGGCCAACGACATACCAAAAGCCGCCGCGCAGCAGGAGTCCCCACGGGTCGAGCTTCCGGCGATCGCCGCGGTACACGAACACCAGCGTCGACCTATTGGCAACGGCAGATCTGATGACCGGAAGCTCGGGGCGTTGAGGCAGCACAGCAGACACCGCAGCACCGTTGCCGGCAGATGCGCCACCGAGCTTCCACAGGGCGTCACGTCCAGCTGAGGTGTTTGTCCGAACCGCAGCAACAGCGACTTGGAGTGCACGGGTCTCGTCGGCATCAAGTTCGAGATCGGCGAGCTCGTACGCCGCTCGGTCGATGCGATACGTCGCATTGTCATCGAAGCGCTCAGACTCGATCGGAACGCCGATGTCACGCAGCGCTGCCTTGTCACGTTCGAAGGCGGCCCGTCGCGGTCGCTCCGCATCTGGGTATTGACCAGCGAGCGCGCCAGTGATTTGAACGAGCGTGAGTGGTCGTTCAGAATCGAGCAGCAGCGCCAGCAGATTGGTGAGTCGTTCGACCCGGTCGACGCGGTTCGCTGCCATCGAGGACCGTCAGTCTTCGATGGCCGAACGAATTGCCTCGACGACTTCTGCGGCGCTCGCGCCGGGCGTGAGGATCTTCGCGACGCCAGCCGCAGAGAGTTCGTCGACATCGTGGTTGGGAACAATGCCACCCACAACGACGGGGATATCAACGCCGCGCTCGCGCAATTTCTGGACGACCAACGGCGCCAGCGTCATATGTGCACCGGACAACATCGACAGGCCGATCGCATCGACATCTTCATCGACGGCTGCGGAGGCAACGGTGTCAGGCGTCTGAAAGAGGCCGGTATAGATCACTTCGTAACCTGCGTCACGCAAGATGCGCGCCACGACCTTGACACCGCGGTCGTGGCCATCCAGGCCGACCTTTGCAACGAGAACCCGTTCGCCTGCCATCAGTTCACTTCGTTCCGTAGTCGTAGAAACCGCGACCGGACTTCCGGCCGAGCAGCCCAGCTTCGACCATGCGCGACAGCATCGGCGGCGCGGCGTAGAGCGGCTCTTTGAACTCGTCGTACATGCTCACAGCGACGGCCAGCGTTGTATCGAGACCAATCAGGTCGGCGAGGCTGAGCGGACCCATTGGATGGTTACACCCCTCGACCATGCCGTGGTCGATGTCGACGGCAGTGGCGAAGCCTGATTCCATCATGCGGATGGCCGACAGGATGTAGGGGATCAGCAGTGCGTTGACAACGAAGCCCGCACGGTCTTTGCTCCGAATGACGATCTTGCCAAGCGTGTCTTCGGCGAAGTGGTTCGCCGCATCGACGGTTGCTGAATCGGTCATGAGGCTCGTGACGAGCTCGACCAGTTTGAGCACCGGCACCGGGTTGAAGAAGTGAATGCCGATAACGCTTTCAGGACGCTCCGTGGCAATGCCAAGCTTCATGATCGGGATCGAACTGGTGTTACTCGCGAGGATCGCGTCGTCAGCCTCAACCACTTGGTCGAGCGTCTTGAACACGCTGGTCTTCAACGCTTCGTCCTCGATGACGGCCTCGATGACCATCCGTCGGTCAGCCATATCGGCGAGATCGGTCGTGAAGGTGAGTCGAGCGATTGCGGCGTCGCGCTCGACTTCGGTCATGCGGTCCCGCGCAATGGCCTTATCGAACGAGCTGATGAGGCGGTTGCGTCCCCGCTCGGCACCAGCGGCATCAATCTCGTGGACGACGGTGTCGAGGCCGGCGCGTACACAAACTTCGGCGATGCCTGCGCCCATCTGGCCGCAGCCCACGACGCCCACACGTTGAATATTCGGTCGAATCTCATTCATTGCTTGCACCGTAGCGACGACATGAACGAGGCCACGGCCTGGACCCCGATATCAGTGAGTTCGACCACCCGCGACAATCACGGTTGGCACACCCTCATTCCGCTGCGTTGGGATCAGATCCTCCGAAGTCAAGGCACGAGACAACGACAGTGCCGCTCGGCACCGAGGCGTTCTCGCAACGCTGAGATCGGAGGATCTGGACCGACTCAGAGTTGGAGGGATTTGGTTTGGAGAAATTCTTCGATGCCGTACGGGCCATTCTCGCGGCCGTAGCCGGACTGCTTGTAGCCACCGAACGGTGCAGCGATGTTGAAGCTGCCGCCGTTGACGTCGACGGCGCCGGTGCGCATCCGGCGGGCAACGGCCATGGCCCGATCTTGGTCCGCAGACCAGACGCCGCCACTCAGGCCATAGAGGCTGTCATTGGCAATGCGCACAGCATCGTCGTCATCGTCATACCCGATGATCGACAGCACCGGGCCGAAGATCTCTTCCTGGGCAATGGTCATGTCGTTTGTGACGTTTGCAAACACCGTCGGCTTGACGAAGTAACCGGTCTCGTGGCCTTCAGGCTTGCCAAGGCCGCCGGCGGCAACCACTGCGCCTTCGTCGATGCCCTTCTGGATGTATTCCTGCACGCGATCCCACTGGGCTTGGCTGATCAGGGGACCGAGGTGCATGCCCTCTTCGGTCGGGTCTCCGACCTGTGTGGCCGAAACGGCGGCGGCGGCGATTTCGACGGCCTCGTCGTAGCGGCTGTTTGGGACGAGCATGCGGGTGTGGGCGGTGCAGGTCTGCCCCGAGTTGAGGAAGCAGGCAAACACGCCCTTCGGGATCACCTTGGCGAAGTCGGCGTCGTCAAGGACGATGTTGGCCGACTTGCCGCCGAGCTCCAATGCAACCCGCTTGATCGAGGCGGCTGCCGAAGCAGCAACCTGCTTGCCGGCGCGCGACGAGCCGGTAAAGCTGACCATGTCAATGCCCGGGTGCTCCGAAATGGCAGCGCCGACTGTCGTGCCATTGCCGCTGACGAGGTTGAAGACACCTGCTGGAAGGCCGACTTCGTCGATGATCTCGGCGAGAATGAATGCATTGAGCGGTGCAATCTCGCTCGGCTTCAGCACGATCGTGCAACCGGCTGCGAGTGCGCCTCCGACCTTGCAGATGATCTGGTGGAGCGGGTAATTCCATGGCGTGATGGCACCGACCACGCCCACTGGCTCTTTGACGACGAGGCTGTTGCCGATCTTCTCTTCGAACTCGAAGCTGTCGAGCAGCGTGGCGAACGTCGCCATGTTGCCCGCTGGAAGCCCGGCCTGGATCATGGTCGACCAGGTGATCGGCATGCCGACTTCACCGGCGATGGTCTCGGCGATCTCGGCCGAACGAGCCTGCAGCGCTTCGTTCAGGCGGACGAGGTACTTCTGTCGCTCTTCGACCGGAGTTTGTGACCACGTGTCGAACGCAGTCCGGGCAGCTGCGACCGCCCGGTCGACGTCGCTGGCAACACCGTCGGGGACCGAGCCCATGACTTGCTCAGTCGCTGCGTTGATGACCTCGATGGTGCCGGTGCCGTCGCTCGGGACCCAGGCACCGTCGATGTAAATGTTCTCAAAATTTCGCATTGCGACAGCCTTCCCGATAGGCGGGTCGGCAAACGAAACGAGCTCCGAATTGCGTATGGGGTCAGGCCCCTTTCGCAACTCTGGCCACAGAGTTGC
>JBLIKS010000022.1:0-18613 GCA_047635555.1 Candidatus Azotimanducaceae bacterium | reverse complement strand
TTTCCGTTGGACAGTCCAACGGAAACGTCGACGCAAACAAGTGGTCGCAGGCTGGCGTCAGCCGCGGTACGTCATGCCGCGGTAACCGTCGGCGAAGCCGCCAGCACGCAGGAGTTCAACAAAGCCCTCCGGGGTGTCGGCGCTCATGAGGGTGTCGCCGTTGACCTTGCGAACCTCGAGCGCCTTCATCCGTCCGTCGGTGACGAGCATCTTCAGCGCCCCAATCCAGCTGGTGTCGATCAACGCTTTCGGGAACGTCACGAGGTGGTGACCGCGCTTGTCGAACCAGACCAACGGCTCACCGGCGCGCAGCACCGTCACCGACGACACATTCCGGGCAGGCCGGCCTGCCGTGACGGGCCAGTCGAGTGCCCCACCGAACGGCTGAGCCGGGTCGGTGGTGGCCAGCACGATCGGGTCGGGAACGTTCTCGGGGTGCAAGAGCGGGTCGGGCGTTTCGCGTGCAGCACGCAACCGATCGACAGCGCCGGGCACTGCAAACTGAGCCGCCCCCAGACCGTCGACGAAGTATCCACGGCGGATCTGGCCGCGCTCTTCGAGCACCTTCAGAACCCCGTAGACGCTGGTGAAGCCCCCGGCGATGCCCTCGGCCAGGACGGCCTCGCGTGTCACTACGCCGTACCGCTCAACCATTTGCAGCGCCTGTGCATGCGACGCTTCCGTCGGATGGACTGCCGGAAGCAGCAGCGGCGCGACCAGGCTCCACCGACCCTGCCCGGCAGGTGGCCCGATGCGGTTCAACCGACCCGGACGCGGCCGACCACCGCGACGCACTGTCGAGTTCGTCGAGTTTTTCGAGCCGGCCTTGACCTTGGCACCGCCCAGCACGGCCCGCAACGGCGCGAGCGAATCATTGGTGACCTCGCCCGCCCAGACGAGGTCCCAGAGCGCAGCAAGAATCTCGGGGTCGAGCGAACCAGGTGCCGCCGCACGCAGTTGGCCCCAAAAACTGGCGCCACGCTCGGCGAGCAACGTTCGGATCGCATCGTGAATCGCACCTTCGGGGCGCTCACGTTCTTCCCAGCCGGGCGACAGCAGCGCCAGCTGATCGGCAAAACAGAGGCGGATACGACCATCTTTTGCGCCGACCGCACCGGCCCCGATCCACACCAGCTCGCCTGCCGTGCACAGCTCATCGAGCATCGACGGGCGGAACCCGCGCACCCGAGCCGGCAGCACGTCGGCCTCGATCGTTGAGGCGACCAGCGCAGCCCCAGTGAGCATGCCGAGCGATTCGACGAGGCTGTCAATGCCGCGCCGTTCGGCCGGGATGTTGTGCCACGCCGGGAGGAACCGGGCGAACGCGGCCTGCTCGACCGGCTCGACCTCTTTACGCAACGACGCCAGCGACCGACGACGCAGCTGGCGCAACACATCGACCTCACAAAACTCGCGAGAGACACCCTCGGGCCGGAACTCACCGAGGACCACCCGATCTTCACCCTCGAGCGCCGCCAACGCACCGGCAATGCGTTCTGGCGGTGCGCCGAATCGACGAGCCACGTCGGCGTTGACGAACGGGCCGTGTGTCCGGGCGAACCGGCCCACGAGTTCTTCGAGCGGCCGCGCCACCGGCTCGGTGAACGCCATTGGCAAACCGAGCGGAATCGCGCACCCGAGTGCATCGCGATACCGCGCTGCATCTTCGCCGGCGACGTAGCGGACTTCACCGGCCACCGAAATCTCGATGGCGCGCTTCTCACGGAGCAGCTGCCGCAGCCACTCCACAGCCCGTTCGTTCGGTTGACCGGCAGGAGCGTGCTCGATCGGTGCAATCTCAACGGCTGCTTCGCTATCGACTGCTTCGCTATCGACTGCTTCGCTATCGGCCGCTTGCATTTCGCGTGTTGCCGCCGCTTCGTCAGCTGCGGATCGACAACGCAGGTCAATTTCGGCTGCCGATAAATCGCCCACCTTGCGCAGCACATCATGCAGTTCGTCAGCACTGCGCGCCCTGCGACCTGGTGTCAGACACTGCAGTTGCAGCTCGACGTCGGCAAGCACCTCGGGGTCGAGCAGATCGCGCAGCTCTTCGGCGCCGAGCAGGTCGCGCAGCAGATCACGGTCGAGTGCAAGTGCCGCAGCACGCCGTTCGGCGAGCGGGGCGTCGCCCTCATACATGTACGCAGCGATCCAGTTGAAGAGCAGGCTCGATGCCATCGGGCTGGCCTTGGCAGTGTCGACACTGACCACTCGCACCTTGCGACTTCGCAAGTCGCTGAGCACTTCGCGCAGTGCCGGGACGTCGAACACGTCTTGGAGGCACTCGCGCGAGGCCTCCAACAAGATCGGGAATGTCGGGTACTTCGACGCGACGGCCAGCAGGTCAGCGGCCTTCTGACGCTGTTGCCAGAGCGGCGTGCGCTTGTCGGGCCGACGACGCGGCAGCAGCAGGGCTCGACCGGCGCACTCACGGAAGCGAGCCGCGAAGAGCGCCGTTTGCGGGAGCATCTCGACCACGAGCTCGTGGATGTCTTCCGGGTCGATGAGAAAGGCTTCGAGCGGCAACTCGTCGGCCGACTCGGGCAGCCGCAACACCATGCCGTCGTCGCCCCACATTGTTTCGACCGGAATGTCGTACAGCTCCATCAACCGACGCTCGATCGCCATGGCCCACGGCGCGTGGACCGGAGTGCCGAACGGACTGAGAATGCAGATCCGCCAGTCGCCGATTTCGTCACGGAATCGCTCGACGATGATGGTTCGATCGTCTGGAACCGCACCTGTGGCCTCGACCTGCTCGCCGATATAGGAGACCAGGTTGCTCGCAGCGAACGCGTCGAGCCGGTAGTGCTCCATGAGCCGGGTGTGGGCTGATTTGTCGTCGAGCTCGTGGATCTCTCGAACGAAGGCACCGAGTGCCCGGCCGAGTTCCAGCGGGCGACCAGGCCGGTCGCCGTGCCAGAACGGCATCTTGCCGGGCTGCCCAGGAGCCGGGGTTACGGTGACGCGTTCGTAGGTGATGTCTTCGATCCGCCAGGTTGAGGCTCCGAGTACGAAGGTTTCGCCAGGACGCGACTCGTAGACCATCTCCTCGTCGAGCTCGCCGACGCGAGTGCCATCGGGGAGGAAAACACCGAACAACCCGCGGTCGGGAATCGTGCCGCCCGATGTGACGGCCAGCCGCTTCGAACCCTCGCGGGCCCGCAGCGTGTCGTTGACCCGGTCCCACACGATGCGCGGCCGGAGTTCGCTGAACTCTTCGCTCGGGTAGCGACCCGAGAGCAGGTCGAGCACGTTGCTCAGCAGGTCGTCGGAGATCTCAGCAAAGTTCGCGCAGCGCCGGACCAGATCGGCCACCTCGGCAACCGTGCACTCTTCGACTGCCGCGAGGTGCGCAACGATCTGCTGCGCGAGCACATCGAGCGGGTTGCGAAGGTAGCGGCTGGATTCGATCTCACCGTCGATCATTCGACGCGTGACCACTGCTGCTTCAAGGAGGTCGCCACGGTGCTTCGGGAAAATCGACCCTCGCGACGGCTCGCCAACCTGGTGGCCTGCGCGACCAATGCGTTGCAGGCCACGGCTGACCGCACCTGGCGATTCGACTTGGATGACCAGGTCGACAGCACCCATATCGATGCCGAGTTCAAGCGACGACGTGGCCACGATGGCCCGGAGTTCGCCACGTTTCAGTTGGTCTTCGATGACCACTCGCTGCTCGCGAGCCAGCGATCCGTGGTGTGCCCTGACCAGCTCTTCGACCATGTGACCGGTCTCGGGATCGACGATGCCCGGTATGCCCTCCTGAACGGCAAGTTCGTTGAGTTTCGCCGCCAACCGTTCGGCTGCGCGTCGAGCGTTGCAGAAAATGATCGTGGTCCGGTTTGCCAAAATCCGTTTGAGGATCTCCGGGTAGATGCTCGGCCAGATCGACGAACGTGAGTCGCCCATGCCGGACCCTGCCGTTCCGGACTGCAAGTCGACCGGCTGCCTCTGACCGAGCTTCGACATGTCTTCGAGGGGGATGACCACCTCGACTTCGAGATCCTTCCGAATACCAGCATCGATGATCTTGACCGGTCGCTGCACACCTGGTTCGCTGAACCCACCGAGGAACTCGGCAATCTCTTCGAGCGGCCGCTGAGTTGCCGACAGGCCAATCCGTTGTGGAGGCTTCTCAGTGATCAGCTCCAACCGTTCGAGTGTGAGCGCAAGATGGGCGCCGCGCTTGGTCGTGGCCATTGCGTGGATCTCGTCGATGATCACCGTTTCCACGCCGATAAGCGTCTCGCGGGCTGCCGACGTACACATCAGATACAGCGACTCGGGGGTGGTGATCAGCAGGTCGGGCGGCCGCCGAATCAGCTTCTGTCGATCGTTCGATGGCGTATCGCCCGTGCGCATCCCGACTTCCGGGGCGGTGAAGCCCTCGCCTAAGCGTTCGGCAGCGAACTCAATGCCCTTGAGCGGGGCCCGTAAGTTCTTCTCGATGTCGAACGCCAACGCCCGTAGCGGCGAGATGTACAGCACCCGGGTGCGGTGCGATCGTTCTTCGGGACGCGGCGTGGTGGTCAGCCGATCGATCGACGACAGGAACGACGCGAGTGTTTTGCCAGAGCCAGTCGGGGCACAGATCAGCGTGTGTTCGCCCGCCTGAATGTGCGGCCAGCCCTGAATTTGTGGTGGCGTTGGTGCCGGAAACGAGCTCGCGAACCAGTCTCGGACGGCCGGCGAGAACGCCTGGAGGACCTCATGATCTGCGATACGGCGAGACTATCCACCGCCGGTCACAGCCATTCCGTCCAGACGGGTGACCTGAGCCTCACGACTCGATGGTGACCGCACCGTCCGACAGGCGAAATGTCCTGCTCAAGCGAACTCGTTCGAGAAGCGACCGATCGTGCGTGACAAGGAGCACCGTGCCGGAAAACGTGTCGAGGGCCTGTTCGAGTTGCTCGATTGCTTCGATGTCGAGGTGGTTGGTTGGTTCGTCCAACACCAGCAGGTTGGCACCAGTGGCCATGAGGAGGGCGAGCGATGCACGCGTTCGCTCCCCCGGCGACAGCGATTCGACCGGGCGGTTGACGTGCTCGGCGCCGAGACCGAACTTCGCGAGCAGCGTACGCGTGTCGGCAACCGTGTCGGCCGAGGCAGTACCGGCAGCGGCGTCCATAAAGGCTCGAACCAGGGTGGCGTTGCCAAGCAGGTGCGAGCGGGCCTGCTCAATTTCGCCGACCTGCACGCTGCGACCGAGGTGCACTGAACCCGCCGACGGTGCGAGGCGGCCAAGCAGCAGATTGATCAGCGTTGTCTTGCCTGCACCGTTCGCCCCGACGAGGGCAATCCGGTCGCCGTAGGCAATCGACATGTCGATTGGGCCGAGCCGAAAGTCACCGCGTTCAACAACGGCACCGCGAGCTTCGGCGACCACGTCACCGCTTCGTTCGGCGGTCGGGATCGTGAGCTGCAACTGCCACTGCTCGTGTGGTTCTTCGACCGAGTCGAGCCGGGAGATCGCCTTCTCGGTGCGCGCTGCCTTGCCGGCAAGTTGCTCGGTCTGATTCATCTTGAAGCTTTTGATGAACTTGTCGGTCTCTCCGGACTTGCGGACCTTCGACTGCCCCTGCGACGCCCACTCGCGCTCGCGTTGCGCTCTGTTCAACAGGTTCTGTCGCTTGCCGTCGAACTCTTCATATGCGTCTTGCGCGTGTTGCTTGGCCAGTTCACGCTCAGCAATAAACGCCTGCCATCCGCCTGCAAACCAGGCTGCCTGATGTGTGTGATGGTCAATCTCGACGACGTCGGTGACGGTCCGTTCGAGAAAGGTACGGTCATGGCTGACCACCATGAGCGGCGCAACCAGGCCGAGTACCCACTCTTCAAGCCGAGCGAGGCCGTCGATGTCGAGGTCATTCGTCGGTTCGTCGAGCAGCACGATGTCGAAGCGCGAGAGCAGCAGTGAAGCAAGTGACGACCGGGCCGCTTCGCCTCCCGACAACGTGGCAGTCGGTTGCTCGAGAAGCCGTTCGTCGAGGCCGAGCGACGCCCAGGTTTCACCGACGCGAGCCTCAAAATCTGCCGCTCCAAGCGCAAGCCAGCGGTCGAGCGCATCGGCGTAGGAATCGTCAGCACCGGGTGCTCCATCAGCGAGGCCCTGGGTCGTGACGTCGAGTGTTGTCTGCGCCTCGGTGACGCCGGTGCGGCGGCCGAGGAACTCACGGACCGTCTCGCTGGTTGAACGCTCGGGTTCTTGTGGCAACAGCCCAACGTTGGCGGTGCGAGGCATCCGTTCAACTCGACCATCATCGATGTCGATCCGCCCGGCAAGCGCTGCCAACAACGTCGATTTCCCCACACCATTTGGGCCAATCAACCCAACTCGGTGGCTCGGAGAGAGCGTGAGGTCGATCTGGTCGAGAACGATCAGAGGACCGCGCAGGACAGTCAGGGAGCGGGTGACGAGTGAAGCAGCCATGAGGGCGCCTTTCAGGAGAGCGAACGGACGATGAGTTCAGCTCTGGTCGGTCACGTTAACGACTCTACACAACGGCCAGACACGCGTGAGCTCCGATTCATGACCCGGTCACGCAGCGCGGTCACCCAGCCATTTGTCGGTCGTTCGGGTCGCGAAGTTGCGGCGCGCAGCGTGATTCGACACACTCGCATCGCTCATGTCGACCGTCATCCTCCGCCCGTGGCAGCGCGCCGCGTTCGATCTCTTCCGTGCCACGACGGGGCCCGACTATCTCGCGGTTGCCACACCGGGCGCAGGAAAGACAACGTTTGCGCTCGCGTGTGCCCGAGCTTCGTTGGCTGATGAGAATCGCCCGCTGATCGTCGTTGCACCGACGAGTCACCTGAAAGGGCAGTGGTCACGAGCTGCGCACCGGATGGGCCTCCAGCTCGATCCGAACTGGTCGCCGGGCGACGGTCTTGCGCGCGATATGCACGGCCTCGTCACCACGTACCAGCAACTCGCCATGGGCGCCGCCGCGAAGAAGCTGGCGGGGTTGTCGGCCGATGCGTTCGTGATCCTCGACGAAATCCACCACGCCGGCCACGAAAAGGCGTGGGGCGAGGGCGTCCGCAAGTCATTCGGTCATGCGCACAAGCGGCTCTCGCTCTCGGGCACGCCATTCCGAAGTGACGCTGCGCCGATCCCGTTCGTCCGGTACGACAACACAGCCGAGGGCGAACTTGCTCACGCCGACTACACGTACGGATACGCCGACGCGCTCCGCGACGGCGGCGTTGTCCGACCCGTCTATTTCCCGCGTGTCGATGGCGAGATGGAGTGGACGTCGCCATCGGGCGACACCGTGTCAGCCAACTTCCAGGATGAGTTGACCAAGGACCAGTCGTCGATGCGCCTCCGCACGGCACTCAGTCTTGAGGGCGAGTGGATGCCGGCCGTACTCAAGAAGGCGAACGACCAGCTCCGGGTCATCCGCTCTGAGCAGCGCGACGCTGGTGGTTTGGTGATTGCGACCGACCAAGAGCATGCCCAGCACATCGCCATTCTGTTGCGTGACCGCTTTGGCGTTCCGGCCGACGTCGTGGTCAGTGACGACCCGGGCGCGTCGAAGAAGATCGCTGAGTTCAGCGAGAACGATCGCCCCTGGCTGGTGTCGGTCCGGATGGTTTCGGAGGGCGTCGACATCCCGCGGCTGCGCGTCGGTGTGTTCGCGACCACGACGTCGACCGAGCTGTTCTTCCGCCAGGCGGTCGGTCGCTTCGTCCGCTGGCAAGCCGGACGGGCCAGCCAAAAGGCATACGTGTACATCCCGGACGATCCGCGGCTTCGCGCCCACGCGTTCACCATTGCCGAGGCCCGTCGCCACGTGCTGCGCCCGCCGGGCAAAGGCGACGACGACGACTTTCAGCCCGACGGCGGCCTGGAGAACCAGGTCCACGAAGACGACATGGAGCAAATGTCGTTGTTCACTGTGGTTGCATCCACGGTCACCGACATCACAATGCACACGGTCGGCGAAGACGGCAAACATCTCGATGGCATTGACTTCGAGCTGAACTTCTCCCCTGCAGACCTCGGCATGGTTGCGTACGACGATGAGCCGGACCCGCCCGATCCCTTCTTTGCGGACGACCCGGCTCTCGGGCTCGATCTGCCCGAAATCCCAACGGCCGCCGGCCTGATTCCGCACGGGTCAATGAGCGTCGCCGAGATCAAAGACGACCTCCGGACCCGCAATGCGCACGTGGCCAAACGGCTCGTCGACATCACCGGGTGGAACCACGCTCGGGTACAGGGCGAGATGAACAATCTGGCGGGCGTCGCCCGCGTGGCCAGCGCCACCAACGATCAGCTCGCCCGCCGCCTCCGGTACGCCGAGAGCTGGCTGCGCCGAATCCAGCGCTGAGACAGCCTGACTGACAACAACGCGCTGGTCATCAACCAGTGAGCTCGTCGAGACGGGCCCACGAGACCTCGATAGACTCTGTGTCATGCCCAGTCCTGGCGAACATCATCCGGCGTTCGAGGAGTACTGCGAGTGCATCTTTGAGCTGCAGGAAGATGACGTCGACGTCATCCAGGCGCGCATTGCCGAACGGTTGCAGGTCAGCCGCCCGGCGGTAAGCGAAATGATGAAGCGGCTCGAGGCCGAAGGCCTCATCACCGGTGACAAAGCAATCGTGCTCACACCCGCAGGCAAGCGTCTCGCCGAACAGGTCGTTCGCCGCCACCGTCTGGCCGAACGTTTCCTGACCGACGTCCTCAAGTTGTCCTGGGCCGAAGCGCACCACGAAGCTGGCCGCTGGGAGCACATCATTAGCGACTCGGTCGAAGTGGCGATGAACGAGCTTCTCGGCGATCCGACTACGTGTCCTCACGGCAACCCAATCCCAGGTTCCGCCTACGAGGCCGCACCCGACTCGGGGCCACTCTCTGACGTCCAGGTCGGCAACGGATTCACCGTGCGTCGCATCACCGAAGAACTCGAGTTCGAACCGGGCCTTCTCGAGTTCCTCGAAGCATCAGCCATCCAGCCCGGCAACACAGGCATCGTCACCGCAGCATCGCCCGACGGCACGCTCACGGTCGAGATCGATGGTCGCCATGTGGGTGTCGGCTCGTTCGCCAGCGAACGGATTCTGGTCACCGCGTGAATCAACTGATTGTTGCCGCCCTCGGCGGTGCATTGTTGTTGAGCGCGTGTGCGACCACGGTCAATGCTCCCGAACCTGCCGTTGGGGGCCCCACCACGGTCGACGTCACCGACGTACCCGCGGGTGCCGAACCAGCACTGGAAAGCGGCGAGCCGATCGAAGGTGGCGTCATCGTCGACGCCGACACGCCAGAGACAACGATCGCACTCACCGGCTCGGCCAGCGACCTGCTGCCCGAATTGGCGATTGAAATGAGTCGACTCAGCGAACTCATCGTGCAGGGCAAAGGCGACGACGAGGCCTTCGAGACCATCGTGCAGATCTGGGATCGCATTCGCCCCGAGATCGCTGCTGATCGGCCCGAACTCGTCAACGGTATTGGCGCAACTGTCGACATGTCACGCATCGCTGTCGAGCGGACGCGGCCAGCAGACGCCGATAAGGCTTTCAAGTTGCTGTCCGACCTCGTCGACCAGTTCACCGGCGAGGGTTGACCGTCGCACCCAGCCATTCCCTGATTGCGCGTTTGCGTTTCGTTGACGACTGCGCGATGACTCGAAGATCGACGAGGCGCTGCAGCGTCGCCGTTGCGAACGCGTCGGCAATCGCTAATGAATCGAGCGGTCCACCTGCATCGCTGCCGCCCACGACCACCTTCGCGACATGATCGAGGTGTCGCCGAGACACCGGCTCGCCTGTGGCCGCGGCCCGGTCGCGTGCGCTACGGGTCAGTTCGTTGATCGTTCGCGTGCTCGGCGTTCGAGTGCCGAGCCGCCGCCATGCGTCGGCCAGTTGTTCATAGATCCTGACCCACTGCTCGGTTCCAATCGCCGGGAAGGTTCGGTCGACCCGACGCAGTTCGGCCGCCTCACGCGGCGCTTCAACCTCGGGTGCTACCGCAGCTGACTCAACGTCCGCCAGAGCCTCGGGCTCTGTCGGCGGGAGCAGGTACACGTGCCTGCCGGTGCTGAGTTCGGCAGCGGGCAGCGCCAATCGAAGGAACCGCTTGAAGCTGCGATGACCGAACCAGTCGTCGCTGACCTCGGCGCCGAACTCTTTCTGCAGTTCCCACGCAAGGCTGGACAGTTCCGTCGGACGGTCGAGCGTGTGCCACCGGTCGGCGAGTAGCTCAGCAGCATCGGCCTCGATCGCCGACAAGTCGCGCTCGTCGACCTGGCTCTCGTCTGGCTGGTCGTCGGCGCCATCGACGGCTGCCTCGTCGATCCGGTCAAGTTCACTCCGCAGGTCTTCGGCAATGTCATCGAGCGTGGCCAAAAGGTCAGCCATCCGCTTCGACAAGATCTCGACGAGCGGCGGCAGCTCGCCAGCCTTGCTGTAGGAGTCTTCATGAGTCAGTTCGCCCCAGCTGTCTTGGAGCAGCGTCCTGACCTGCAGTTCACAGGTGACCGACGTGGATTCGAGCATCAGTCGGAGGTTGACGTGCCAACCGCGGTAGCCGGACTCCTTCGGCGACTCGACGTAGTCCCGTTCGGACGACTCGTCGATTGACAGCGGCCGCTTCAGGCTCGGCTGTTTCGGCAATCCATCGAGCGCGACCTGCACCATGTCGAGGTCGCGGAGGTTGGTGCATGTGACCCGCAGGCCGACAAGGTCGTCGATCACAGCCGGGATGTCGTCGACCGAGTTGATTTGGTCGCGGTATCTCGGTTGGCGGAGCTTGCGCCAGGTTCGCCGCTTTGACTTGACCCGGCCGCCGATACTGCGGAGACGAGCCACATCTCGATCGGTCAACTGCTCGACCAGCTGATGTTCGAGCGCTTCCATTGCGAACTCGAGCGTCGGCTCGAGCACCTCTGAACGGTACGTGTCGTACCACGCGCCAAACTCGCCGTATCCGAATCCGGTCATACTCACGGGGCCGACCCTACTGCTGGGCGGCGATGGCGTCAGGGAGGTCGGCAGCATGCACGACAGTGAGGCGCTGGGTACTGCGGGTCAGCGCAACGTACAGAGCCCGAAGGCCATGCTCGATGCTGTCGACAATGCCCGCCGGTTCGACGACAACCACGCCGTCGAGTTCCAGACCCTTGACGACACTGACCGGCACGAGTGTGACGCCAGCGTCGAGGCCGGTTCGAGTCGCGGTGCCGTGATCGATTCCGGCCGCAGTGAGCGCTTCGGACAACTCGTCAATCATCCCATCGGGCGCGACGACGCCGAGGCTGGCACCCGGTATCGCGTCTGCCAAGGCTTGCACTTCGGTCGCGACGGTCTTGGCCAGCAGCTCGGCCGATGAGGCACGAACAATGCTCGGCGACACGTCACCGATCCGCACCGAATCGGGTGCCCGGAGCGACGGAGTGGCGACCGCCATGACCCGATTGGCAAGTTCCATGATCTGGCCGGGAATGCGGTAGCCGACCGAGAGCCCAATGACCCGTGCAGGCTTGCGATCGGGCAGGTATCGCAGGACGTCGTCCCACTCGTCAGGGGCGAGCGGGCCCGTGGCCTGGGCAAGGTCGCCGACGATGGTCATTGCGCCGTTGAGCGACCGGCGAGTCGCCATCTTCAACTGCATTGGCGTGAGGTCTTGCACTTCGTCGATCACGATGTGGCCATAGGTTCGGATTTCGTCGAGCACGTCGATCTTGCCGCCCTTGCCGGGCTTCGGCCCGAGCACATCACGGACGTCGTCAAGGATCGCCACGTCGGCCGCAGTCCAACGAACGTCATCGACCGACGACGAACGACGCCGGAACAACAAGAGCGCTTCAGCCTCGGTCATCACGCCGCGCGAAGCGAGCTTCAAAAGTCCTCGCGAACCAAACAAGTCATGCAGCAGTTGTGCTGGCGTCAGCACCGGCCACATCCTGTCGAGCGCCCGACGAGCTTCGTCGGAGTCGCGCAGCGCAGCTTTGACGACGCGCGGGCCAATCTCGGGGTCGCGGTACGAATCGGCAAGCGCCGTCCAGAACTCGGCCTCGACGGCACGGCGACCGGCGTTGTGGCGCTTGAATCGACGGCGTGCGTTCTTGACAATCCGCGCTGTTTCGCTGGCCTTGATTCGGACGTAGCCGGCTCGGAACGGCATCTCGAGATCGTCACGCAACGCTCGTTTCCGATCGGCAACTGCGTTGTCGATGAGATCGCTCATGCGGTCTTCGCCCTTGAGCTTGACGGCCTCACGGCTGTCCCCCGGCTCGTCGGCCCGGCGGAACTCGACGCCCGGGATGAGGTCAGCCAGCACAGCTTGCTTGACACCGGCCTCGCCAAGCGACGGTAAGACGCGTTCGATGTAGCGCAGGAACACGCGGTTTGGCCCGATCACCAGAACGCCCTGGTCTTCGAGCGGGAATCGGTGTGTGTAGAGGAGGTACGCAGCACGGTGCAGCGCAACGACCGTCTTGCCGGTGCCGGGGCCACCCTGCACGACGAGTACGCCATGCTGCGGTGAGCGGATGATCTCGTCTTGCTCGCCCTGGATGGTGGCGACGATGTCGCCGAGTGTCCCCGTGCGACCCCTTTCGAGTGCAGCGAGCAGCGTGGAGTGGCCTCGAAGGCCCGTATCGCTGGCGCGCACGACACCGCTGCCCTCAGTGTCGGCGAGACCATCGTCGTGGCCAAGACCGAGGTGCCCCTCACCGAAGAGTTCGTCTTCGATACCCAGCAGAGTCCTGCTCTCAACAATGAAGTGACGACGCCGCGCAAGGCCCATCTGGTCACGGCCGGTCGCCCGGTAGAAGGGCTCAGAGACCGGCGCACGCCAGTCAACGACGACCGGTTCACGGTCCTCGTCGGCAATCGCGAGACGGCCGATGTGGAACGCCTCGATCTGATCCGGTGAATCGCCGTAGCGGTCGATCCGCCCGAAGACGAGCGCAGCGGTGCCAAGTTCGAGCTCTTCGAGGCGACGGACGAGTTGTGCGTCGAATGCGTTTCGTTCGAAGCGAGCCTGGAAAGTTCCGCCCATGCTCGCCTCGTTCAGAGTACGGATGCGGAACGCCGCCTTGCGGCTCGTTTCGAGACAGTCGTAGGCGTGCTCGATGTACGCCTGCTCGTCAGCGATGTCAGGGTGCTGGTACGTCATAATCGGTCGCTAAATGCTACCGAAGTATCTGGGCGAAGTCGCCTTCGGCGGCTGTGCCGTCCGCCCCGATATCCTCACCAAGGCATGACTGAACAGGCACCTTTCTTAGCCGCAGCCAACGGCAAACAGGCCCGACACACACCGGTGTGGTTCATGCGCCAGGCTGGGCGTTCGCTTCCCGAGTACCACGAGGTGCGTGGTGAGGGGTCGATTCTGCATGCAATCAAACAGCCCGAGCTATCGGCTGAAATCACATTGCAACCGGTCAAGCGCTACGGCGTCGACGCTGCCGTGCTCTACAGCGACATCGTGGTTGCGCCACATGCCGTTGGTTTCGGCATCGACGTCCAACCCGGCCTCGGGCCCGTCGCCGAGCAACCTTTCCGCAGCCGCGCCGACCTCGACCGGCTCCGCCCGCTCGACTACGACGACATCAGCTATGTCATCGACACGGTCGACCTGCTGGTCAAAGAACTCCCCAGCGACGTTCCGCTGCTCGCATTTGCCGGTGCGCCCTTCACCGTCGGCAGCTATCTCATCGAAGGTCGGCCGTCGAAGGACTACCGCTACACCAAGGCAATGATGCACACCAACCCAGTGCTCTTTGGCGACCTGATGGATCGGCTCGCCACGAGCGCGATCACCTTCATCGACGCACAACTCGAACATGGCGCTCGCGCCTTCCAGCTGTTCGACTCGTGGGCCGGTTCGCTGAGCAAAGCCGACTACGAGCGCTTCGTGCTCCCCCACTCCAAGCGGGTCTTCGCCGAACTCATCGATCGCCACCCCGATGTCGCCGGCATCCACTTCGGAATCGGTTGCGATCATCTTCTCGAGTCGATGAACACCGTCGGCAACCAGGTACTCGGTCTCGACTGGCGCACCACGATCACCGACGCACGGGCACGCTTGGGTAACGACCTCGTCGTGCAGGGCAACCTTGACCCCTCACTCGTACTGGCTGGAGTCGATGCTGCGCTGCCCGGCGCCGAAGCAGTGCTCGCCGACAACGCCGGCCACCCTGGCCACATTTTCAATCTCGGCCACGGTGTCCACAAGGACTCCGACCCCGGCGTGCTCCAAGCCGTCGTCGACCTCGTTCACGAACGCACCGCCCGCTAAACAATTGCGTATGGGGTCAGGCCCCTTTCGCAACTCTCGCGGTCAGAGCGCCGGTCAGTCGCGCAAGATGGGGCGGGTCAGGCAGGTGGGGCCGCCTTCGCAGGGGATACAGAGTTCGTCGGCGGTGAAGGTCTGGACTTCGCATCCGGCGTCGCGCATCAGTTGCAACGTGGCGGGGAAGCCGTCGACGGCAATCACATGGCGCGGTGCCACAGCGAGCACGTTGAGGTTCAGCCCGAGGCTGGCGTCGAACTCGGCGGCAGGTGCTTCGAGCAGGGTGTAGCCCATCTCGATCATCCGCTGATAGAGGGCGGTTGGCAGCAACGGTGTGTGCACGAGCGCCAGGTCGCTGTCGAGTGAGCTGACCACTGACATTAGGTGCAGGCAGGCTTCGGGGCCGAGGTGATATGGCAGGTCGTAGACCTCCAGGGTGACGCCTGCCGGGCGCAGGAGGGCGGCCATCTGGTCGATGCCGGACTGGTTGGTGCGGAAGCCGCGGCCGACGGCAAGTGTCGTGTTGTCGAGCCAGAAGCTGTCGCCGCCTTCGAACGTGCCGGGCGCCTCGATGCGACCGAGCACCGGTACGCCAATCGATGTGTAGAACTGCTCGTGGAGGTCGGCCTCACCGGCGCGTAGCGGCTTGCCTGCTCGCAGGATGATCGCTCCCCCGGGCACGACGAACGACGGGTCGTACGTAAAGATCGAGTCGGCGAGGTCATCGTCGATCTCGGGTAGCCACTCGATTTGTGCACCGCTGTCGGCGACGAGTCGGGCGAACACCTCGTATTGCTCGACGAGCGCATCCGGGTTGAGCGGCTTGGTGTAGTGCCAGCGCTCGTGGTCGGCGCCGAGGATTGCCTTGGGACGTCGCATTCCGACGCGCCGCAGCGTGCTCGATGACGATGCCACGCCGACGTTCGTTGCCTGGTCGCTCATGTCATTCATTGCCTTGTACCCGTTCGATCTCGTCGGCGTTGCTGGTCAGCAACCCCTGTGCGTTGTGGCCGGTGATTGCGGTGCAGAACTCACCGTGCAGGTTGGCAATGGTCATGTCGTGCACGAGTTGCGCATCATGGTCGGTGCCGTCGAGGCCGACCCGGTTGGTCGTCGCGCACCCGTCGTGGACGAGGTACGTGTCGAAGCCAAGGTTGCCTGCCATCCGTGTCGTTGTCTCGACGCAGAAGTTGGTGAAGAAGCCGACGATCACCAGTCGGTTGATGCCGCGGCGGCGCAAATCGACTTCGAGCGAGGTGCCGATGAAGCCGCTGTTGACGTCTTTCTCGACGACGATCTCACCTTCACGAATCTCGAACCCCGGCTTCTGGTCTCCGGTCGGCAGCGCAAACTTGAGCGGGGAAGCTTCCTCGCGCGAGTCGTGGCGAGTCCAGGCGACCTGCCGTCCGGCGTGGCGCCAGGCAGCGAGGAGGTCCAGCATCACCTGTTCGGCCCCAGGGTTGTTGCGGCGGCCGGTTGGCCCGCCCCAGTGGTCGAGCACGTCGACGCCGACCTGAACATCAATCAACAGTAAAGCCGTGTCCGGCCCAAACGTAAGAATCACACTGCGCAATCTACGACTGCTCTGACCCGCAATTTTTCACTTGTCTGAGTTTCAAGATCTGACGTGGAGTTTTGCCGGACCGACCGACGTCACCTGTTGGGCGATGTCGACGCGGTGGTGCCCCCGCTCATGGTGCCGGTAGCCGCAGTGTGGTGGCTGCCCTGGCTGGTCTGGGTGGCGGGCAGGCGCATAAATTTCGAGTAGGTGCGGATGGTCCAAGAGACGGGCCTGCGAAAGAAGTAGTTCTCGGGGGCAGCGACCTTGTCGATGTCGGATTTGAAGATCGTTGCGGCGCCTTTGGTGAGATGAAATTTGAGCACGTCGGTGTCGGCGAACGTCTCGTGGATGGCGAGAGCGTGTGGGCTTCGGTACCGACGCGTTCCCACCAACCACCCAATTCAGCAGCAATGAAGTGGGCAGCGCCTTCCAGACAGCTTCAGCAATACGCTGACCAACATGAGCTCGCGATCGGTCGCAATCGTCGGTGCCGGCATTGCCGGGCTCGCCGCCGCCGAACAATTGACTCGCGACGGCGACATCGCGGTCACACTCTTCGAGCGCTCTGACCGCGTCGGCGGCAAGCTCGTTGCGTCCCCGTTCGCCGGTCTGGCACATGTCGATGAGAGCGCCGACGCATTCTTGGCCCGCGTTCCCGACGCAACAAATCTCGCATCGACTGTCGGCCTCAGCAGTTCACTCGTCCACCCCGAAGCCGTGGGCGCTGCAGTCTGGCACGACCAGCTGCATCCCATCCCTGACGGGCTTCTCCTCGGCGTGCCTGGAAAGCTGGGCCCGCTCGCGCGTACCGGGCTGATCAGCTGGAAAGGAAAACTTCGCGCCGCCCTCGAGCCGATACTGCCGCGACAGTCACTCGCCCATGACTCCGTTGGCCAATACGTTCGCGGACGGTTCGGGACTGAGGTGCACGAGCGTCTCGTCGACGCTCTCGTCGGCAGCATCTACGCCACCGACACCGACCAGTTCAGCCTCGCCGAAGTTCCACAGCTCCATGCCCTCGCCTCCGGCCATCGGTCGGCCTTGCTCGCAGCACGTCGCACACGCGCAGCTGGAACCGCCTCCGCTTCGGCCAGCCCCATCTTCGCGAGCCCAACATCCGGGGTCGGCGCCCTAGCGACAGCAACCGCCGACCACGCAGTCGCCGCCGGACTCGAACTCCGCCTCGGCAGCCCGGTCGGCACGATCCGCGAGGCAGGCTCCGGCAACGGCTGGGAGCTCGACGGGCAACGGTTCGACGCGGTCATCGTGGCGACCCCTGCTGGTGCAGCAGCATCGACACTCAGCGCCGCCGCCCCGGCATCCGCGCAGGGCCTGACCGGCGCCGAGACCGCCGATGTTGTCCTTGTCACACTCCACATCGAGGCCGATGAATGGCCCGACCGGCTCGCCGGGCAGAGCGGATACTTGATCCCGAAGCCGGTGCAACGGTCGATCACGGCCGTCTCGTTCGGTACCCAAAAATGGGCGCACTGGGCCCCGCCCTCTGGCGGCCAGATCCTTCGAGTGTCGCTCGGCCGCGATGGCAAGCCGGTGCTGCATCTGAGCGATGAAGACATCATCGCCCGAGTCCTCGACGACCTCCAGTTGCATCTCGGCGTGCGGTTCACCCCACGCGAGGTCAGGGTCTCCCGCTGGCCCGGCGCCTTTGCTCAGTACCGGCCCCACCACCGACGTTGGGTCGACGACATCGAGGCCACACTTCCTGCAGGGATCTTCCTCGCCGGCGCCAGCTATCGAGGCATCGGTGTCCCGGCCTGTATTCGGAATGGGCAAACAATTGCGAAGACGAGTGCAGAATTTGTTCGTTCTCTGACATGATTTATCGAGATGTCTGCGCCTGAGCCGCAGTTCGACCCCGCGGCAGCGCCGCAGGTCGGGCCAGCCAAGTCGGCGAAGAGCGGCGCGGCATTCGCAGCGCTTGCCGCCACCATCGCACTCGGTGTTGGCGCCGCAATCGTCCTGACTGGCGGCACCGATCCCGACACCTACGCCACCCAAACCGAGCCGGGCGACACCACGACGACGACCACCTCACCAGTTTCTGTCGCGCCAACAGCATCGAGCACGCCGGCGGTCACAACTGCTGCGCCAGCCACGACACCAGCCACGACACCAGCCACGGCGCTGGCTCCGACCACCACCGTTGCCGACCCGCTCCCTGCGCAGCCGATTGCGCCGCCGCTGGATCCTCGCGGCGACGAAGACCAGATTCAGCTTGGTGGGATATCTATCCCGAAGCTCGGCCTCGACGCACCACTCCTGGAAGGCATCCGCCTGACCACACTCGACAATGGGCCCGGCCACTGGCCTGGAACGGCGATGCCCGGCGAGAACGGCAACGTCGTCGTCGCGGGACATCGAACGAGTCACGGCGCTGCATTCCGCAATATCGACCAGCTCGTCGCTGGCGACATCG
The DNA here is from genome assembly GCA_047635555.1 of Candidatus Azotimanducaceae bacterium. GTDB lineage: Bacteria > Actinomycetota > Acidimicrobiia > Acidimicrobiales > Ilumatobacteraceae > Ilumatobacter_A. Next base: position 358 of record JBLIKS010000022.1, on the reverse strand, counting down.
TGCAGTTCAACACATCAGCTGGCGTCTTCGAGTACACCGTCACCGGCACACAAATCGTCACACCCGACGCCATCTGGATTGTCGATCAGACCGAGAACGCAACCGCCACACTCTTCGCCTGTCATCCACCCGGCTCGGTCAGCTACCGGATCGTCGTCAACCTCGAGCTCTCCGAATAGCTGCGCTGCCTCGGCACCGATGAATCCGAGCGATTTGTTTCTTGCGTCCCCACGGTGTTGAGTTGTCGCCGTGTCGAGCCCTGATGTTTCTGGTGTTGCCCTGTCGGACGACAGCGCGCCGCGCCACCGTCACCGCAACCATCACCGCAACCATCACGTTCGGCTCGCCCGACCGGCGC
>JBLIKS010000021.1:0-18618 GCA_047635555.1 Candidatus Azotimanducaceae bacterium | reverse complement strand
GGGGCGGCGGATCTTGAGGTCGATTGTGTCGCCCGGCAACTTGCCGTCGAGCACGGCGGAGAGGTCTTCAACCGAGTTCAACTCCTTGCCTTCAGCTTCGAGAATCGTGTCGGACGGATCGATAGCAAGGTCCGACGGGAAGAACTCGGCGCATAAACCGTCGTCACCGATCTCACGGCAGAGGACTTCTTCAACGACGACTTCGCCGAGGCTGATCTCGGGCTCGTAGCCAGCGGCGGTGAGGGCGACGAACTGGGCCTCCTGGGATGCCGACCGCATTTGTTGCAACGCTGCTTCGCGCCGCTGCGACGCTGTCCGAACACCGAACTTGTCTTCAGTGGTGAGGAGGTCGATCGCAGGGTCACTCCGCCCAGCAAACCACGACAGCAGCGACTGTTCGGGGGCGCTGACCGTCACGAAGAAGAAGTCGCCATTGGTCTCGAACCGTTTGACCTCGTCAGGAAGATCACCAAACACCACACGCTCGTTCACCGACTCGGCCGAGGCCGGGGTCTGCGCAAACGGCGCCGGCTGCATCTCCATCAGGCGACGGTTCTCTTTCTCAGCGACAAGGGTTGCTGGAACCAACGACGCGACAACAATTCCTACCATCGCAACCAAGCCGACGCCGCCGAGCAGCCATCCGAGGCGTCCGAGGCGTCCGAGCCATTTTCCACCCGGCAACTCAACGTCCAAACCGTTGGCCACCAGCGTGCCCGGTGGGGCCAACGCAGTGTTGAGTACAGTGTTGTTTGTTGTGTCGGTCACAGATCTCACCACTCAGGCCGGTTGGATGGTCGGGCTCGCCATAGTGGCCCTGCTGGGGACCGGCTGGAGAAAGACTGCCAGAGCCACGGCCCGAACACCACGCAAGGCGCCAGTTGTTCGCAGAAACTGGGTGCCGATCGGCATCGCTGAGACCACCGTTGCCCTCTACAGGCGCCCAAATGTGATCCGCCGCGTGTGGGCCGTGGTCGCAAGCTCGGCTATCGCTGTTGTCATGGGCGCCGTCCTGGCCATCGTCATTGCGTTCGCATTGGCATACGCCGTCATCACCCTGACTGATCTGTTGAAGCAATGACCGGACCGACCCGCAAAGACGTCGCTGTCGCTGGCCATCAGGGCGACATCGGCACCGCCACGGCCGGACTCGCCAGTGACGACGGCAACATTCGCGCGACAGCATTGGGTGCCCTCGAGCGGCTCGGCGAACTGGCCGACGAGCAGTTGACCGAAGCGTTCAGCGACGACGACCCTCGCGTTCGCCGACGAGCCGCCGAGCTGGCAGCGACGCACCCGTCGGTCGACCTCGTCCCGCTGCTCGCCGATCCCGACGTGAACGTGGTTGAGATGGCGGCGTGGACCACGGGGGAACACGAATCGAATCGACCTGCAATACTCGACCGCCTATTGGAACTTGCCCAGAACGCTGAGGAGCCGCTCGTCCGCGAGGCGTCCGTGGCCGCGCTCGGAGCAATCGGTGATCCGGCCGCCGTCGACGTCATCATCGCCGCGTGTAGCGACAAGCCCGCAGTGCGCCGCCGCGCCGTCCTCGCCCTGGCCCCCTTCGAGGGCCCGGCAGTCGAAGCCGCCATCGAGCAGGCATTAGTTGACCGCGACTGGCAAGTCAGACAAGCCGCCGAAGACCTACGAAGAGCTCAAGCTCGACCCGACTGAAGCCTGCGTGAGGGCTGCCGCAGGGATCGGGCGATCTGGCCCGACTCAGAATTTGAAGCGGTAGAGGTTCGTGTTGCGGGCTTCGAAGCCGATGCGCTGGTAGAGACGGTTGGCGGCTTCGCGTGACGGCCGGCTGGTGAGGCTGACGTCTTTCGCTCCGCGCGCTTTGGCCTCGGCGAGTGCTGCTTCGTTCAGCTTGCGGCCGACTCCGTGACCGCGCGCGGCGTCGTCGACGACGACATCTTCGATCCACGACTTCAGACCGGTCGGAATGCGGTAAAAGGCAAGCGTCAGGCTGCCAACGATCGTTCCGTCGACACGGGCAATGAACAACACCGTGTCGTCGCCGTACACGACCAGCCCCAATTGATCGGCGTCTGGCGCAGGCGATGACGACGAGAGCTGCGGAATCAGATGGGCGAATGCTGCAATCAACTCGTCGTCGACAACCGTGGCCGTCTCGATTGTTACCGAAGTATCGGCGTCGTCTGCTGCAGTATGGGCATCGTCTGCTGCAGTATCGGCGTCGGCTGCTGAGGAGTCGTTGAAGTCGCTCACGGTGAAGGGACGGTAGCGTGCAAACCGTGGGGTCCGAGCACGTTCGCTGGCAGAAGCAACCGTCATTGACGCGACCTGTACTGATCGCTGGGTTTACTGGTTGGAATGACGCCGGTGATGCCGCGTCGACCGCCTTACGAACGATGATCGAAGCGTGGGGCGCCGATGCAATCGCCGAGATCGACCCTGAGCCGTTCACCGACTTCGCCACGGTGCGCCCGCAGATCAAACTCGACAACGACAACCAGCGCAGCATCGTGTGGCCGACTGTCGGCGTCTGGTCGGTCTCGTTACCAGGCACCGACGTGATCTTGGTGCTCGGCCCCGAACCCGCCCTGCGGTGGCGCACGTTCTCCGAACAGATTCTCAGCCTCTGCGAAACTTTCGGCGTCACCATGGCGATCTCGTTGGGCGCTTTGCTCGCCGACGTCCCGCACTCGCGGCCAGTACCCCTCATCGGAACCGCCACCGACGAAAGTCTCATCGAACGATTCGAGCTCCAACGATCCGAGTACGAAGGGCCGACCGGAATTGTCGGTGTTCTCCACGATCAGTTGCACCGTGCCGGCCTCGCCACTGCATCACTCTGGGCAGCAATTCCCGGTTACGCATCCCAGGTGCCGTCGCCAAAGGCTGCGTCGGCGTTGGTCGAACGTGCCTGCACCATGATTGGCACTCCTGCACCGCTGCAGTTGCTCGCGGCTGGCGCCGCCGAATACAACGCCCGTGTTGCTGCCTTGATCGGCGATGACGACGACATGGTCGAGTACCTGTCGCGCCTCGAAGAAATCTCCGACGATTCAGCCGACGACGAACTCGCCACGGCCGAACCGGTCGATCCTGAAGGTTTGGTCGACGAAGTCGAACAGTTCCTCCGCGATCAAGACTGAGTCAGGTGCGCCAGATGGGGTCGCGAACGTCGTCGAACGTTGCCGGGGCTTGTACCCCGTTGATGGCGTCGAACGCCATGTCGCCCCACCAGCCAGCGCCAGCGGTGGCCTCTGGGAACTGCCCCTGGGCGAACCAGCCGACGTCGCCGGTCTCGAGCGGGTGCGGATTGAGCGACCCTCCCGTGGCACGGCAGTGGAACAACAGCATGTACATGCCGAATCGGCTGAAACCCATGCGTTGGCCGTCGACCACGCCAAGCAGGCGGGTGGGCTCGCACTCGATGCCGGTCTCTTCGTGGACTTCTTTGACGGCGACCTCAGCCGGCGAGTAGCCAACATCGGCCCAACCCGTGGGATACAGCCAGACGCCAGAGTCTTTGCGCTGAACCAGCAGCATCTCGCCGTTGTCGTTGCCGACGATGGCACCGACTGCGACCTTCGGGGTGACGTAACCGGGCACGCCTTCGCCAATCGACTCGACCCATTCGCCCACGAACTCGTCGCGGGCGGTGTCTGACCTGGAAACGCCTGCAGCCGCAGCCTTGATGTCGCCAGCAACGTGCAACACCTCTTCAAAGCGTTCACGTTCGTACAGGCTTTCGGTGAAGCCCATCCCGGTCCGGGCAATGCCAGCGAGCGTTTCGCTCCAGCGCGCCAGGTCGAGTGCCATGTCAGGGCTCACCGCGTCACCTTCGGACTTGTCGCTGCTCACCTGGTGCACGCTACGTCATCGAAACGGGTACAGCAGGTTCGTGCCCACCAGGTCGAAACTCAGGTCGAAACTCAGGTGGCTGCGTGCAGGATTGCGCGCTGGATTTCTTTGCGATGGAATTTGTCGGTAACGAGCTCACCCGCCGACGTGCGGACATAGAACGTGTCAACGACCTCGATGCCGATGGTGTCCACCGTGGCATGACGGATGTCGAGGCCAAGCTCGCCAATCGCTTTCGTGATCTGATGAAGAATCCCGATCTTCGTGGCCGCACGAACTTCGATCACCGTGGCGTTGCTCGATGCGTCGTCGTGAAACACCACCTTCGGCGGCTCCGGCTGCTGCGCCTGGGTTCGGCGGCGACGCCGATAAGTCTTGGCCCGTTCGACGAGCCGCGACTCGATCGCCAACTGATGAGCGAGTGCACGACCGAGGTCGGTCTTGAGCGTCCGCCAGGCAATCCCATCTTTAGGCAGGATGATGCGGAACTCAGATGCCGCCATGCCCTGCTCGTCGGAGTGCGCCCGAGCAGTGAGTACGTCGAGCCCGTGCAGCGAGAGCACGCCGGCAACCTGGCTGAACGTACCGGCCGAGTCGGGGCTGACAACGGTGATGACGTCGTCCTTGCGATGCATGGCAATCTCGCCGGCCGCCATCAGCATCAGTGTGTCGGCGTCGGGGAACAGGCTCCAGGTGACCTCCGCGACGTTGCCGCCACCGAGCACGTGGCGCACACGAGCCGCCAATTCGTTGACGAGGTCTTCTTTCCACGAGCCCCATGCCGACGGGCCGGTGGCGAGTGAGTCGGCTTCGGTGAGTGCATGCAATAGATCGAGTCGTTCGACCGAGCCGAGGGATTCCGCGACCTGGTTGATCGTGGCTTCGTCAGTGAGGTCACGGCGAACAGCGACGTCGGGGAGCAGCAGGTGATGCTCGACCATGGCAACAAGCGTGTCGACGTCGGCTGTCGGGAGTCCGAGTTTCGGGCCGACCTGGCGGACGAGCTCCATCCCGACAATCGTGTGATCACCCGGGTAACCCTTGCCAAGATCGTGGAACAATCCGCCGAGCACAAGGAGGTCGGGTCGGGCAACGCGATCAACGAGTTGCGATGCGTTCGCGGCGGCTTCCCACAGGTGCCGGTCAACGGTGAAGCGGTGATAGGCGTTGCGCTGCGGTTTGGACCGGTTCGGTTCCCACTCGGGAAGCAGCCGGGCGAACAACTCTCGTTGATCGAGCGCTTCGAGTACACGAATCGAACGGTGACCTTCGAGGAGTAGGGCCACAAGTTGGGCAGTGGCGCCCACCGGCCAGATGCCTTTCCACGGTTCGACCTCATCGTGCAGCCTGTCGAGTGTGCTCCGACCAATCCGGCAGTCGTTGCGCGCCGCAGCGACTGCTGCTTGGAGAATGAGCGTGGGGTCCGCAACCGGGTCGGCGCAATCGGCCAATTCGATTTCGCCGTTACGCAGAACGATGCCTGACGAGATGGCACGATCTGGCAGGCGGTCGGCGGTCGCGACCGATCGGCCCCAGTTCTCGTCGACGAGCCACGCAATCGTGCGGCCAGCTGCGGCGATGTCGGCCATCAAGTCGTCGGCATCATTCCAGCCGCCGAATTCAGCCGTCGAGTCTTGATCTTCGAGGCGCAGGACGTCGCCCGGCCGTCCGGTGGAGCAATGGAGCGCAACTCGCGCCCCGAGCAGTACGTCGTAGCAGCGCTCAAGCTCGATGAGATCCTCGGGAAGGATCGACAGCCCACTCTGGTTTGCCCACTTGAGCGATTGGACGTCGCGCAGGCCACCGTGACCCAGTTTGAGATCAGGTTCGAGGCGATACGCCACGTCGCCCTCATTGTCTTGGCGTTCGCGCACCCGGGCACGCAGCGCGGCGAGGAATGTGCCGCTTTGCTTGTCCCAGCTGGCCCGGCCCTTGGTCGTCACTTCGTCGGCGAGCTCGCGGTCGCCGGCAAGGAATCGGGCCGTGAGCAACGCTGTTGCGGAGTCGAGATCTGCAGTGATGATTGTCAACTGTTCCTTGACGGTGCGGACTGCGTGACCGAGCTTGACGCCTGCATCCCACAGCGGATACCAGAGCGCACTCGCCACTGCCTCGACGGCGGGTGCGGTCTTCTTGCCTTTGAGGTCGTGGACGAGGAGCAGATCAAGGTCGCTCCAGGGAGCGAGTTCGCCGCGTCCGAACCCGCCGACGGCGAGTAGCGCGAACCGACCCTTGGCTGGCGTGTGCTCGGCGACTGCTACGGCGAACAGCGAACGAACCCAGTCGTCGGTGATGACAGCAAGCGACTCGCAGTACGCGGTTCCGCCATTGCGGAGGTCGTCGGGGTGCGCAGCAGCAGCTGCATTGAGGTGGCCCTGCCGGCTACCCGGCAATTGCGCGCTCATCCGACCGACCTTGCGGTGTTGCTGGCGCGACTGCCACCCTTGTCGGAGGTGGCTTCGATGGGGAGGTTGCCTTCTAGAGCGTCGATCGTCAGATCATACGCAACTGGCGCCAGGCATGCCTGAACGATCACCGGCGGCCGTCACCGCGCCTTCTTGACATTTTCCAGAAGAAACGTTGCGGGCTTGGTGCCCGACCTGACGGCCTCCGCTCTTCTACTGTGCAACCCATGAGCCGTCCAGCGTTGCGCATCGTTGGCGTCGCGTGCGCCATGGCCACCCTTGCTGCCGCCTGCACTGGCGGCAGTGACAGCGCGCCTGCATCCACCGTTCCTGCTCCAACCACGACGATCACTCCCCAACGTTCGGGGGACGATCAGCTCACGATCGGCCTGCTGCTGCCCTCCTCGGACCCAATCATGGGACAGGGCCTCATCGAGGCGTCGAACATTGCTGTCGAACGAATCAACGCGGCCGGCGGAGTGCTCGGCCGTCCTGTTCGCGTCGTCGAACAGAACGAAGGGCTCGGCGACGGCGGCGCGGCTGGTGTTGCAGCGCTCCTCGCAAGTGATCTGCAAATCGACGCCGTGGTTGGCCCGGCATCGTCACTGACGGCCCTGAACGAACTCGACACGCTCGTGTCGGCCGGGGTGATGTCGTGCTCCCCAACGGCAACGGCTTTGGCGCTCGACGACTTCCCCGACAACGAACTCTTCTTCCGCACCGCACCGAGTGACTCCTTGCAAGCACAGGCGATTGCCGACCTGGCGCAACGGACGGGCGTCTCGAGCATCGCCATTGCCCATGTCGACGACGTCTACGGCCGACCATTCGCCGGCGCTGTCAGCGACGCGCTGTCCGAAGGCACCCGAACCATCACCACCTACCCATTCGTGCGCGGCGACGGAATGCTCGAAGACATTGCCCAAGACGTCGTCGAATCAGGGGCACAAGTCGTGGTCGTACTCGCTGGCAGCGACGACGGCACCGCCTTCCTTGAGGCGTTGAGTAAGACCAACTTCGGGTCACTGATCGACGTCATCGTCAACGATCAGTTCCGCGATCCAGCCGGAGCACAGCGTATTGAAGCACTCGACCCCAGCTTGCGCGATCGTGTCCGTGGAGTGGCTCCCCAAGCTCAGTCGACTGACGAAGACCGGCCGTTCGATCCGCCGGGTCTCTTCGCCGCGAACGCCTTCGACTGCGTCAACTTGATTGCGCTCGCCGTCGACCTGGTCGGAACGGACGATCCGTCGGTGTTCGCCACACAAATTCCGGCATTGACGACCCGTGGCCGAGTATGCCGATCGTTCGACGAGTGCAAGAGGCTCCTCGACGAGAGCCTGAACATCAACTACAACGGGCCCGACGGAATCACCGAGTTGCTCGTTGTTGGCCACCCTGCACGGGCCCGCTTCGACGTGTTCGCATTCGATGAGACCGGCCGCGGCGTGTTCGAGCAGTCGATCGTCGCCTCGCGCCTCTAAATCGCCGCCCGCAATTTCACCCCGCAATTTCACCCTGCAATCGCAGGGGTGCTGGGGGCGTCAGCTCAGAAGATGTTTTCGATGTATTCGAGGTATCCGACGTAGAAGGCACCGAACTCGCCGTAGAGGGCTGAACCCTCGTCGAAACGCATCGTGTACACGACTTCTTTGACGACGTCGGGGCTCTTGGCAAACAGCGTGACGCCCCACTCGAAGTCGTCGAGGCCGGTGGAGCCGGAGATGACCTGGGCGACCTTGCCGGCGAACTGACGGCCGCTCTTGCCGTGCTCCATCATCATCTCGTAACGACGCTCGAACGGCGTTGCAAACCAGTTGGCGCCCTGCTCACGCTTTTTGCTCATCGGGTAAAAGCAGAATGCGTTCAGGCCCTCGGGCGGGATGGTCGGGGTGAGCCGACCGCGCAACATCTCTTCGGGCATGCCCTTCGTGTACTCGGAGATCTCGGTGATCGAGACGTAGCTGTCGACGATGTCGAGGCCCGCCTGCTGGAGCCCAGTTTGTAGCCGCCGCAGCGTGCGCCAATCAGCGCAGAGTGCCATGAACGCCACGTCAGACTTGTGTCCAATCATCGCAGCAGTGATCACTTGACAATCCGCTTCTTCTGCTTCCTTGACCGCAGCGATGATCGCTTCTCGATCGAGGTTCGGGGTCGACTTCCCAAAGAGGTGAAAGACGCTGAGACCTTGCTCCATCAACATACAGACCACGCTACTGGCGAATCGACGGGCCAGGCTTCGGCCAGACGAACCCGCCGTTCAGTGCAGCTCAGACGGACATCAGACGAGATCAGAGCCGTTCAGGTGCGTAGACGTTGAACGTCGTGCCACGAACGAAGCCGGCAAGCATCATGTTCGCCCGACGTGCGGCGTCGACAGCCAACGCTGTCGGTGCACTCACCGCGACGACTGCACTGAAACCTCCGGCCCATGCCTTCTGCACCATTTCGATGCTGGCTCGGCCGCTCACGAAGAGCCCGAACTGTTCGTCGCTCTCTGCCGGCAGGGTTTGGGCAGGGTCGAGCAACATCGAACCAATGACCTTGTCGACGGCATTGTGACGGCCGACGTCTTCGCGCATCAGCACAACATCGCCGGAACGGGTGAACGCTGCAGCGGCGTGGACCGAGCCGGTCCGGGCAAACAGCCCTTGGTCACCGAGCACCCGGTCGGGCATACCTGCAATGACGTCAAGGTCGAAAGCTTCGCTGGACGGAATCGGCGCAAGCCGGGCGCAGAGGTCGTCGATCTGTTCGCTTCCGCACCATCCGCAACTGGACGACACGTTGCCCAGGCGTGGAGTCGGTTGAGGGGCGCGACCACCGGTCTCGACCGTGACGATGTTCAGCTCACTGCCGACCGCGCTCCCGTCGACGCAGTAACGAACGCCGATGATCGAAGCGCCTCCAAGCAGTCCTTCGGTATGGCAAAACCCGGCCGCCAACTCGAAGTCGTTGCCAGGTGTGCGCATCGTGGTGGCGGTCAGCGTTCCGTCGAGCTGGATCGACATGGGCTCCTCGACGATCAGTTCGTCGGGGGTGCGCTTCGTCTGGCGAGCTTCGCCAAGGCCGGTCACCTTCGTGATGAGCATCCGCTCGGATCGACGACGTGCCATGCGTGCAGGTTACGCGCACCGCGCGACCGACAGCGCGACCGACAGCGCGACCGACAGCGCGAGACAGTCGCGACGGACTCGCTGATAGCGCGCCGGGCCGGGCTTCATCTCGACGGCACCGTCGACTGTTCCAACATTGCGGCTCCTTCAAAACAGGCCGGCTGCAATAGCGTCAGCGACATGAGCAGCCCCACATCCCGATCGGCACGGCTGCCGCTGTACTTCGGCGGGTTGATGGGTCCGTTCGGCACCGTCGTGATCGTCCCGATGTTCCCTGAGCTCCGGGAGACCTTCGGCGCTTCGTCGGCTGCCGTCAGCTGGGGTTTCACGATCTACATGCTCCCCTTCGCTGCAGCGCTCCTCGTCTCGGGCACGCTCGGCGAACGCTGGGGTCGGCGCCGAACGGTCCGATCGACGTACATACTTTTCTTCGCCGCATCCCTCGTATGTGCCCTGGCACCGAACCTCACAATCTTCCTCGTCGGGCGCGCGTGCCAAGGCGTCGCCAATGCGTTCATCACACCCTTGCTGGTCGCCGGGCTCGCCGAAATTGTCGAGCCAGCCGCATTCGGCCGAGCCGTCGGCGTCTACTCGAGCTTCCAAGCTGCCGGAGGCGGCCTCGCACCCGTCATCGGCGGGCTCGCTGCTGACGTCAGCTGGCGGTGGGCATTCGTCGGCGTGGCGATCCTGGCCGCCGTCCTGGCAGCCGCTCCCCCGCCCGGCGAACCGCGCGTCGACGCAGCACCGCCAGAATTCCGACCACTCTTGACCAGACGCATGTTGATCTTTGGTGGCGGGGTGTTTTTCGCAGCGGCTGGTCCGATCGGCATCGCCGTCCTGGTTGGCGTCGCAGCGCGCGACGAGTTGGGCCTGTCGGGCAGCGAAGCAGGCCTGTTGCTGATCTGCGGACCGCTTGCCGCGATGATCACTGGTCCGTTCTGGGGCCGGCTGCTCGACCACTGGGGCCATCGGCGGAGCAGCCTGGTTGCCGCGGCCGCTGCGACAACGGTCGGCGGGCTCCTCGCCCTGGGCACCACACCCGTCTTGCTCGCCATGATCAGCGCGGTCAGCGGTGCGCTGATCGGTTTCGTCGTCGTTGTCGTGCAGTCGATGGCGAGCACCATCGTCGACGGCAACCGAGGCGGCGCTCTGTCGTTCGTGCTGGCCTTCCGATTCCTCGGGCACGGCGTTGGCCCAGTCATCTGGATTCCTGTGCTTGTGGTCAGCGCTCCGGGGGCCCTGATCGGTGCTTCCTCGCTCGGGATCATCACGTTCGCCGCATTCTGGATAGTGACCCAACCAACGAACACAGCAGCGCATTCCCCGTCTCGACGTGACGCTTCCCCGGCTATACCCGACTAGTTCAGTAGGGATTACCGGTATCGTGTCCATATGGCAGTGAACGTCCGAATCCCCACCACGATGCGCCCAATCACGGGAGGCGAAAAGCAGGTCGCCCTCGAGCCCGGCTCGCTCTCCGAGGTCATCGCTGCCCTCGAAGCCAAACACCCCGGCATGGGCGAACGCCTCCTCGACGAAGACGGCGCGTTGCGTAAGTTCGTCAACGTATTCGTCGACGACGATGACGTCCGCTACCTCAACGGCCTCGACACCGCAGTCCAAGACAACTGGACCGTCAGCATCATTCCTGCTGTCGCCGGCGGCTGATCCAGGTTTCGACTCCACTCCGGTCCCGCAGCAACCGGCGTAAGGTGAGCTATGCGCGTGTTGGCGGCACCTGACAAGTTCAAGGGCACGGCGACCGCCCATGAGGTGGCCCAAGCGATTGGCCATGCGTGCTGGGAACTCGACATCGAATGCGTCGAACTCCCGATGGCCGACGGCGGCGATGGAATTCTCGACGTGCTCGGCGGCGCCAACCGCACTTCGACGGTGACCGGACCGCTCGGCAATCCGATCGAAGCTGCGTGGCGGTTCCACAAAGAGACTGCTGTCATCGAGATGGCCCGGGCAAGCGGCTTGGTGCTCGCCGGTGGCAAAACCGGCAACGACGCACTCGACGCCACCAGCACAGGCACCGGTGAGCTCATCGACAAGGCGCTCGATCTCGGTGCCAAACGCATCGTGGTCGGCCTCGGAGGCTCGGCCTCGACCGATGGCGGGTTCGGTGCAATCCGTGCGATCAGTGCGATCTCACGGCTCAAACAGGTTGACCTGCTCATTGCCTGCGACGTACAGACCACATTCACCGACGCCGCGGTCGTCTTTGGACCGCAGAAGGGTGCGTCGCCCGCGCAGGTCAAGATGCTCACACGGCGGCTCGAGCGGCTCGCTCAGATGTTTGTCGAAGACTTCGCTTTTGACGTCACCGCCATCGAAGGCGGCGGCGCCGCTGGCGGCCTCGGCGGCGCACTTGCTGCGATCGGTGGCCGGCTCGTTCCCGGCTTCGAGCTCGTTGCCGACGAACTCAATCTTTACGACGTGCTCCCCACGGTCGATTTGGTGATCACCGGCGAGGGACAACTCGACGAAACGAGCTTCGCCGGCAAAGTCGTCGGCGGCATCACCCAACTGTCCAGCGAGTACGCCATACCGGTGGCTGCAATCGTTGGCGTTGCTGATCCTGCTGTGGTCCTCGAGTGGGCCGACCGCATCACGATCGAGTCACTCGTCGATCGATTCGGCGAGGACGTCGCCCTCAATCAGACAAAAGAGAGCATCCAACGCGCAGCAACCCTGCTGCTCCGCTCACGCCTCGATCAGTAAATACGAACAGGCCGAGCCCTCATTGCTGGCTATTCGCCGGTCTCTTCGGTGGGCGGGTTCGTTGGTGCGATGGCGTTGCTGCCGGCCACAGCCGGAGCCGAACCAAGTTCGGTGGATGACCCATCCGCTTCGGAGAGCTGTAGCAGCGTCTTGTCGGCCTGGTTGTTCCCGAGTACGACGAGCACTCCAGCTTCACCGAGCGAGCCGTCCTCGGTCGGCGCAGGAGTCGAAACGGTGAGCACCGACACGTTGCCAAGTGTCCGACCAACCGATTCGGCGACGGCTTGAGCGGAGGGGTTCGTCGGGTCGAAGTAGACAATGCTGTCGTCGATCGTTTGCCCGGCGTTCACGGGTGTACCCATGTTGTAGCCAGCCATGCCCAGCGTTTCGCTCATGCGGCCAGCAGAACCGCCGACGGTGTTTCCGTTCGCAACCACGACGGTGGCGCCATCGGTCACGAGCGCGAGCGGAGCGGTGGTCGCCGGCGCTTCGCTGCTGGTGGTGACGCCGACATCGATGGTCGTCGTCGTGCCGTCAACCCCGGCGACTTGGCCGGATGGATCGCCTGAACCAGCAGCCGAGCTGTCTTCCTGAGTCAAGTTGCGCAGGATCAAAAACCCTGCGATGACTGCAACGACGGCCAGCACGATGCTGAGCGTCGAGCCGACGGGCGAACCGCCGACACCCTGGCGAGGATTGCGGCGAGCCGCTCCTGCGCCTCCGCCGACTGCGACATCTTCATTGCTCATGCGTGGACACCTTTTCCAGAAGCGGATGCGGCGACGCCGTCAATCCGGGCTTTTCGTGCCCGTAAACGAAGCCGCTTGAGTCGACGAACCACGAGCGGATCGTGCTCGACAGCATCAGGGTTTTCGAGGACGATGGTTATCTCAGCATCGTATTCCTCCGGCGAACACTGGAAACGAGCGCGAACGATCTGGTCGCGCGGCTCGTCGTTACTCCACCATGAGCGTTCAAAATCGAGCATGGCGGCATGTCGTTCGCTGAGCATCACTGCACAGACTGCCCGTTCCGCGGCACGAATTACAAGCACCCTGCAAGATATGTTGCTTCGCCATGGCCGAGCATGCGACCAACCGCCCATTCATGATCGGTGTCGCGGGAGGCAGCAGTTCAGGTAAAACCACGATTTCCGAGCGACTCGTCGAGATGACAGGCGAGGAACATCTCTCTCGAATCGAGCTCGATTCGTACTACCTCGACCGCACAGATCAGCCCTGGGAAGAGCGCGCGAAGGCCAACTACGACCACCCCGACGCCTTCGACTGGCCCCTCCTGAACGACCACCTGGCCGCACTTTCCAACGGCGCGTCCGTCGAAGTTCCCATCTACGACTACGCCGACCACAACCGCAGCGGGGAGACCCGCACGGTTCAGCCGAAGAAAATCGTCGTGGTCGACGGCATCCTCGTCCTCTGGGACCGGGCGCTCCGCCAGCGTTTCGACCTCAAGATCTTCGTCGACACCGCGCCGGACATCCGCTTCATCCGCCGTCTCACCCGCGACGTCGCCGACCGCGGGCGCACCGTGGAGAGCGTCATCGACCAGTACCTCGAAACTGTACGTCCCGCCCACGAGCGCTTTATCGAGCCAAGCAAGCGCCACGCCGACGTGATCATCCCCGAAGGCGGTCTCAACCGTCCCGCCCTCGAAGTCCTCCTGGCCCGCGTCAGAGAGCTCACCGTCTGATCCGGTCACACTGTGCCAGGCGCAGTGTGACCGGATGTCCATGCGAGTTGAGTGTTTCTGCGAGTTGAGTGTTCCTGCGGGTTTAGGTGAGACTCAGGGAATGTCGACGATCTATGACGAGACGCACGAACTGTTCCGGGAGAGCTTCGCGGCCTTCGTCGATGCCGAGATGGTCCCGAAGTACCACGATTGGGAAGCCGCTGGAATCATGGACCGGGAGCTGTACACCGCTGCCGGCAAGCACGGGTTCGTCGGCCTCGCTGTTCCCGAGCAGCACGGTGGCGGCGGGAGCGACGACTTTCGGTTCAACGCAATTATTGCCGAAGAGCTCGCCAAGCGTGGGATCAACGGCGCCGGCCTCGGCCTGACGCTCCACAACGACATCGTCACCCCGTATTTCATCGAATACTGCAACGACGAGCAAGCCGATCGCTGGCTGCCAGGGATCGCATCGGGCGAGTTGGTCACAGCAATTGCGATGACCGAGCCCGGCACCGGCTCCGACCTCGCTGGCATCAAGACCACCGCCGTGCGCGACGGCGATGAGTTCGTGCTGAACGGGGCCAAAACATTCATCACCAACGGCATCAACTCCGACCTCGTCGTCGTCGTGTGTATCACCGACCCCGAGGCAGGCCGCGGTGGAATGTCGCTGCTGGTCGTCGAGCGCGGCATGGACGGTTTCGAGCGCGGCCGCAACCTCGACAAGATCGGGCAGAAGTCCGCCGACACCGCCGAACTGTTCTTTTCAGATGTTCGCGTTCCGGCAGCCAATGTCCTCGGAGAGGAGGGCAAGGCAATGGAGTACCTCGCCTTCAACCTCGCTCAAGAGCGCCTGTCGATAGGTATTTTCGGTGTCGCTGCCGCGAAGGCCGCTCTCGACTGGACAGTGGAGTACGTCAAGGAGCGCACCGCCTTCGGCACGACGATCGCCTCGTTCCAGAACACCAAGTTTGTACTCGCCGAAGTCGCCACCGAGGTTGCTGTTGCCCAGCCGTTCATCGACCAGTGCCTGCTCAAATTGAACGAGGGCACGCTCACCCCCGCTGAGGCAGCGATGGCGAAGTTGCACGGCACCGAATTGCAAAACCGTGCAACCGACCGCTGCCTCCAACTGTTCGGCGGCTACGGCTTCATGACCGAGTACCCGATCGGGCCGGCCTACGTCGATGCCCGCGTCACGACGATCTACGGCGGCACGAGCGAGATCATGAAAACGATCATCAGCAAGGATGTTCTGAAGTAAGGCGTTGCCGAAATAGGTCGTTGCCGAAATCTCGGGACACCACACAGCGGATTCCACCCAGGAGCATCCCGAGTTTCCGCGTGGCGCGCTACAGAGTTGCGAAAGGGGCCTGACCCCATCCGTAACCCCATCCGTAACTAGTCGAGGCTGAGGATCGTGACGAGGCCGGTGTCGCCGTTGACCTTAATCATCGCGCCGTCAGGAATCTTCTCAGTGGCCTGCGTGGCGCTGATCACGCACGGAATGCCGAGCTCTCGGCTCACGATGATCGCGTGCGACAACGCGGCACCGACGTCGACGATCACTGCCGCCGACGGGACAAAGAGCGGGGTCCACGACGGGTCGGTGATCGGCGCGATCAGGATGTCGCCTGGCTCGAGTGCGAGCGGATCGTGGCTGTCGAGAATGACACGGGCACGCCCCTCGGCCGAGCCAGGGCAGCCGGGGAGGCCCTGCAGCGTCTCGCCGACGACGAGCTTGTCGGGAACATCTTGGCCCTTGACCCGCCACGCCGACGGCGGCTCCGGATGCCCATCGAAGATGAACGGCGGTTCGCGCGTGAGCAAGTCGTCGTACTCGGCGCGCCGCTGGCGCACGATGTCGAGCATCGAGGTCGGTGCGGCAAGCAGGGCGGGCCACTCGTGCTCTTGAACCATCGCGAAGTCTTCAATCTCGTCAAAGCCACCAGCTGCGACCATTCGGCGACCCAGTTCGCGCAGTGCGATGCGCAATTCGTGGATGAAACGAATGTTGTTGGTTTTGGTGCGCTCACGACCTGGCAGCCACGCCGCGGACGATGCGATTGCTGCACTGAGCTGACCGTGCGTTTCGGCCTCGCCTTCAACCATCGCGAGCAGAATTGCGCTGACGGTTGCCCGCTCAGCCGCACGCTCTGCGAAGTGCAGGCCCGGCGCCATTTCTGCGGGTGAGATGCGCATGCGATCGATAGCACTGAGGGCGAGTTCGGGATGTGTCTCCCACGAGTTCGAGCGGGTCTCCCATTCGTTGGGACCGCGCGATCCGAAGTTGTAAAGGAATGTTTCGAACTGTTCGAGCCAGGCAGCCACATCGGGTGCACTACTGCCTCGAAGACGGTCGAGCATTCCGTGGACTCCGGCTTCGAATGCTGCCGCGACCTCCGTGCTGGCCGCGGCACTCCGGCCGAGATCCCACATGACGTGAGAGGGCTCGGCGGAGTCGACCTGGCCAATACCGGCGATGATCGGCATGATCAGATCGGGGCGACCGACCGCCGTGGCAACAGCACTGATGATCCCGACGGGCACAGTTGCCATATAGGTCGTGAAGATGTGGTGCGAGAAGTACCGCTGATGCTCTGGAACCGAATCCAGGAAAAACTGCCAAATCTCGCCGTCTGTCATGGCCGAGTAGTCGGCCCGGTCGGCGCGCAGTTGACGAGTGTCGTTGCGATCCTTGGTTAATTCCTCGAGATCATCAACCTTGGCGAGCGACAGTGCCCAGCCGAAAGTGCCCCCGATCTTCTCGGTCGCCGCAAGGTTTTCGTCACCGTCGGCGGCCTCGTAGGGCGCGATGCCGGGCTGCGCGCCGAAGAACTGTTCGTCCATGTCCTTCCACGTCAGGCCTGGGGCGCGCTCGCCGAAGAGGCGGATGATCGACGCGTTCAGATAGCAGTAACCGCCAACGATGCCCAACTGGGCCATCTCGTCAGCTGGGAACTCGTCCATCTGGAACGCCCCAATGCGCTCCCATGCTTCGCGCCATGCAATCTCGGAGCGAAACATGACTGCCGAGCCACTGAGTGGCGTCACGGGGTCAGGGAAGACCTCACCGACGTTGGCTCGGGTGTAGAGCGGAAACCGCTCAGACAGTGCGGAATCGGTGACGTAGTACTTCTCGCTCATTGCATGACCCCCAGATCGCCGACGTTGTGTCAGTGGTCACATTACACATGCTTGGAAACAGGAGCCAGCCGGCCGGTCACACGGTGCCTGGCACGGTGTGACCGCTACACGATCTTGTTCTGACCTTCGCCCCAGTAGCGGTCGCGGAGCACACGCTTGTAGAGCTTGCCGGTCGGAAGGCGCGGTAGTTCAGCGTCGAAGTCAATCGAGCGCGGCACCTTCTGGCGCGAAAGATGTTGACCGCAGAACTCAATGAGTTCTTGGGCCAACGCTGCGTCGCCCACCACACCGTCGAGCGGCTGCACGACAGCTTTGACCTCTTCGCCGAGGTCGACGTTCGGCACGCCGAACACGGCAGCGTCGGCAACCTTCGGGTGCGTGATCAGTAGGTTCTCGGTCTCTTGCGGATAGATGTTCACGCCGCCCGAGATGATCATGAAGGTCTTGCGATCGGTGAGGTACAGAAAGTTGTCCTCGTCGACGTATCCGACATCGTTGACCGTGGTCATCGTGCCGTCACCCGAGGTCGACTCAGCGGTCTTGTCGGGGTCGTTGTGGTACTGAAACTCGGTCCCCGATTTAAACCACAGCGTGCCAGGCACACCGGCCGGCATCTCGTTCATGTCGTCATCAGCAACGAACACTTCACCCAGCACAATCTTGCCGACCGTGCCCTTGTGCGCCAACCACTCCTGCGAGTTGCAAGCGGAGAAGCCGAGCCCTTCGGTGGCGCCGTAGTACTCGTGGATGATCGGCCCCCACCACTCAATCATCTGCTCTTTGACCTGCACTGGACAGGGCGCTGCTGCGTGCACCGCGAACTCGAGCGACGAGAGGTCGGCCGCTTCCCGCTCGGCGACGGGAAGCTTGAGCATGCGGCTGAACATCGTCGGCACGAGCTGACTGTGCGTCACGCTGTACTGCTCAATGAGGCGGAGGTATTCGAGTGGGTCGAATCGCTCCATGATGATCGCCGTGCCGCCCTGGCGAATCGTGAGGTTGACCGCGGCCTGGGGTGCCGAGTGATACAGCGGAGCGGGCGACAGGTAGATCATGCCGTCGCGGTACTGCCAGAGGTTGGCAAGGAAGTCGAAGATCGGCAGGTTCTGTGACGGTGCCTGCTCAGGGAGCGGCCGAATGATCCCCTTCGGTTGCCCCGTGGTACCCGACGAGTAGAGCATCGACGTGCCAAGTAGTTCGTTGTCGATTGCCGTTGTCGGTTGATTGCCAATCGCGGTGGCGTAGTCCCGGATGCGCTCGTCGGAACCGGCCGGTGCACCACCGACCACGAGGATGAGGGACACGTTCTCGAAGCTCGGCATCGCTTGGACGATCAGCGGCAGCTTGGCAGCTGACGTGATGACCACTTGCGACTCGGAGTTGTTGACGATGTACGCCATCTCATCGGCCGTGAGGTACGAGTTAATGCACGTGTAATACAGCCCCGACCGTTCACCTGCCGCGCACGATTCGAAGTACCTGTCGTTGTTCTCCATGAAGATCGAATAGTGATCGAGCGGTTGGAGCCCATGTTCAACGAGGAGGTGAGCCAGCTGATTGCTGCGCCCCTCGAACTCGCGGTAGCTGACTGATTCACCGGTCGAGGCCATGATGAAGGCCGCCTGATCCGGATGCTCGATCGCATGTTGCGCTGCGTACATGTGCTGTCCCCCCAAAGAACTTGCTGTGATGAA
>JBLIKS010000020.1:0-19111 GCA_047635555.1 Candidatus Azotimanducaceae bacterium | reverse complement strand
GCAAGTTGGAAGCCGACCCGAGTAACCCCCAGTTGATCACCACCATCCGCGGCTTGGGGTACAAGTATTCGCGTTGACGCCACGTACGCCGATCTCAGAGATGCCATGGAATCGCGGCATTCCGCGGGTTCCTCGTGCTCAGTCGTCTTTGTCGTCTTCTTCAGTGGTGGAGGAGGGGAGGGGGCCTGCGGCGGTGCGGACGATGCCGAGCAGGTTGGCGACGATGCGCTTGAGGTAGCGGTAGTAAATCGCACGGGGTACGACCTCGCGGCCGGGCCGGTCGGAGTGAAGGTAGCTCTCGATCTTTGCCTGGTGCTCGGCGACCAGGGCGAGAATGCGAGTGGCGAACTCCTCGGTGCGTCCGTCGTTGGGCTCGGCGAGCAGGTCGGCCGCTTCGCCAAACATCGTCGAGATCAAGCCGCGCTCTGCGAGCATGGCTTCGGTGTCAGTTTCGCCGGCCAGACGGACACCGCTTTCGGCGAGATCGAGCACATTGGTCGCCTGGTCGCCGATGCGCTCGATCTTCTTGAGTAGCAAGATCATGCCGAGTACGGAACCAATGTTGGACGAACCCTGAACGGTGACATGGACAACCAGCTCAGAACGCAACTGCTGTTCCATGTGGTTGATGCGCTGGTCGGTGTCACGGATGTCGGCTTCGACCGCCGCGGTGTCCGTGTTGGTGAGAAGGGCGAGCGTCGCCAGATCGAATGAGTGACGCGCGTCGCCAAGCATCCCGACTGCCCGAGACACGATGTGATCGAGGCCGCCTTCGCGTTTGCTAAAAAATGACATCACCATGATCGAACTTCCCTCACGAGTTGCTGTTGGTTGAAAACTTGGGCCGGCGAGTGACTCATCGGAGCAGGGCAACACCGATAAGTGGGAGGATAATGAATGCTGTCATGACGTACGCGACGGCCCAAGCGCGTCGTTTGACGGCAATCTCCGCGAGGCCTTCCGCCAGCCGAACAGGGACATCGCGCGCGAATGGTAAGACGTAGAGCACCCCAATTCCCATTACGTTGAACGTGGTGTGGGCGAGCCCGACGGTGAGCGCCTCAGGCACCGACGCAGCCAGCGCGGCGAGCAATGCCGTGATCGTTGTTCCGACGTTGGCGCCGAGTGTCACCGGGTACGCGTTGCGCAACGACAGCACGCCGGCGGCGGTCAGCGGAATGAGGATCGAGGTGGTGATGCTCGACGACTGCACAGCGACAGTGATCACGAGGCCGAGCAGCATCGCCACCGAGCCTGATCCCTTGCCAAGCACAGTGTTGACCGATTTTTCGACGCGGTCGGCGACGAGCGTGCGCATGTTCTTTGTGATGAAGGTGAGGGCGAGCAGCACGATGATGAGCCCAGTGAGCACGACGAACGTACCGAGTACGTTGCCGCTCAATCCGACGGCACCTTCGACGTCGACGATCCACTCGACGGGTTTCTTCACCCAGGCTTTGACCGGACTCTTCCACTCGGAACCGGCCGTACCAACCAGCCGGTCACTGATCCAGGTCGCGGTCTTCGAGATCGTGCCTGTCATTAGTTCGAGCGGGAGGAGGACGGCCACGGCCATCACGTTGAAGAAATCGTGCACCGTCGCGGCCGCAAATGCTCGCTTGAATTCGGCGGGCTGCCTGATGTGGCCGAGGGACACCAGGGTGTTGGTCACGGTCGTACCGATGTTCGCGCCCATGATCATCGGAATCGCTGCATCGACGCTGATGCCCTTTGTGGCCACAAGCCCGACGATCACGGATGTCGAGGCAGACGATGACTGGACGAGCACCGTCCCGAGGATGCCGACGCACAGGCCGGCGATCGGGTTGCTGACACTCGAGAACAGGCGCTCCTGCGTGTCCTCGCCCATGATTTTGATGCCCTTTTCGAGGGCGGAGACGCCGACCAGAAAGGTGTAGATCAAGCCAAAAACAAGAGCAGACCGCATCCACGTCGGCATATCGAAGCGGGTCGGGCGTTCTGAAGCAGCAACAGTCATACGCGTCCGGCAACCTAGCCGAGTTCCTGAGCTGCGGCGAACAGAGTCCTTTTGTGCCACCGAGACGCCAAGGTCCTGCAACTCGGGGACCTACTATCAGTTCAGTGGAACGACCGACATCTGCCGCCCGGCCGGCACCGTCAAAGTTTCGACGGTTGGCAATCACTCACGCCCTGATGATGGGTGGCGATGCGGCGATGGTCGTCGCGCTCGCCGACTCGCTGTTTTTCGATATCGATCTCACCGCGGCGCGCACCCGGGTCATGCTCTTCTTGGCGATCGGATTCGCACCGTTTCTCTTTGTCGCCCCACTGATCGGCCCAGCGATCGACCGCGTGGCCGGCGGTCGCCGCTTCGTCATCCAGGTCATCGCACTCGCCCGTGCCGTACTGCTCTTTTTTATGGCGCGCTACATCGACGCACTTGCTCTGTTTCCGCTGGTCTTCGCGAACCTGGTGCTGCAGAAGGCGTATGTCGTGTCCAAGTCTGCGCTCGTGCCCTCGACCGTTCGTTCGCAAGATGAGTTGGTTGAGGCGAACTCAAAACTTGGCTTGATTTCCGGGCTGACCGGTGCGGTCGCGGTGATTCCGGCAGCAGTTCTACTCAAGACGGTCGGCGCGCCTGCGACGTTGATTTACGGCATGCTGATCTTCTGCGCGGCATTCTTCAGCGCCACCCGATTGCCCCCTGAGGTCGTCGCAGCGCACGGCGTCGACCACGATGAATCGATGCAGTTGCGGTCGGCCAGTCTGCGGAATGGCGCCATCGCGATGACTGTGTTGCGCGGCTGTGTCGGGTTCACCTTCTTCCATCTGGCGTTTTGGCTACGTTCGCAAGACCAGGGAACCCTCTGGTTTGGGGCGGTCGTTGGCGTGTCAGCCCTTGTTGCCATGGTCGGCAACGCCATAGCTCCGCGGCTGCGTAACCGAATGCGCGAAGAAACAATGCTGGTCGCGTCGTTGGCGGTCGCAGCCGTCGCTGGTATTGGTACCGCAGCGCTCGGTGGCCCCGCGGGCGCAGTGATCTTGGCCGGCGCCTTGAACATGGTCGCCGCAGTCGGACGGCTCAGCTTCGAGAGCATCGTGCAGCGCGATGCTCCAGGTGCGAACCAGGGTCGGGCCTTCGCAAAGTTCGAAACGCAGTTTCAGCTGGCTTGGGCGTTGGCTGCATTTTTCGCTGTCGCCATCCAGGTGTCAGGGCCGGTTGGCTTTCTGATCGTCGGCGTTGTTGCTGCCGGGACACTTGTCAACCTGGTCGTCGGGACCAGTCGGAGTGACGGCCCGCGGCGCAATCCGCGAAGCGTCAGTCAGCGGAATCGAAATCTGCGACCCGCGCCAGCCAGAGGCCGGGCGCCCCGATCTCGTTCGGCGTCGGCACCGCGTCGGCGTCGTTGAACAACGGCGCCAATCCGTTCTCGCCGCCACGGTCGACGACACCTTGCACGAAGGCTTTCCCGCGAGCGGTTTGATCGGCTCCGAGGCGAATGCCGAGAAGTCGCTCAACGAACAGGTCGTCTGGTGATGCTTCGGCACGGCGGCGCCGGACAGCGTCAGCAATGTGGAGCGCATTGCCACCGATGATCCGCACGGCGACGGCGTCGACGACCCAGTCAATCACGCCAATCGTGACCGCTACGGCGGTGTCGAGCTCGGGCTCAAGCGCGATCTGTTCGTTCGATCGCACGGCACCGAGCAGCACCTCAGGATCACCGAATGCGGCCTGCATTGCAGCCATCGGGTCTGATTGGTCGATATCGAGCGAGGTGAGTTTGTCGGTCATTGCGGACGAGTCAGGTCGGAACGCGCCGACGTGTCGCTGCACCAGTGATCGCAGGTGGTCAGCAATGTGCGGAATCGACAGCAAGGTGTGGCCTGCCATCTCGTGAGCAATCACCCAGAGCCGCATCTCGTCGAGCTCGATATCGGAGGCAGCGGCGAAGTTGTCGATGGTCGGGGGGACGACGACGAGTTTCGAGGCGAATCCCCCTTCGCGAGGGATCGGGAGGTCGTACACCCCGAATGCTCGACGTGCGAGCCCGCCAACCATCGAGCCGACGGACATGCCCATCATCGCAGGCGCCATCATCTTGCTGAGGCCCGCCATCATCTGCATCATTGGGTCGTTGGACCCGTCATCGTCGCTGGTCTGTCCGAGCGACGTCGCCATGTCGTTGAAAAGAGGGCGGTAGGCATCGAGTGTCTGTGCAGCCCATTGCTCGGGAGTGGCGACTTCCGGGTCGCTTTCAATAACGGTGAGTTGCATGACGTCGGCGACGTGGAGCCGCGCGATCCCTGCGAGCTCGGCGTACTTGATACGCACATTTGGCTCGATGTTGCCGGTCGGAACCAGCACTTTTCCACCGGGAGTCATCGCGCCAGCCATGTCGCCGCCGCTGGCCGCAAGCAATGCAAATTGGCGCGCTGCGTCCCAGTTCAGCGGGCCCTGCCCTGAGAGAGCCCGGGAGAGATCGCCAAACAGTGGCATCCCCGCGAACGGGTTGTTGCCAGCGTCATCGCCGCCGGGTGTGATGGCGTCGTCGTTGCCGTCGTCCATGCTCCGAAGGATACGGCAGGCAGCGGCGATCTGGCCGCGGTCGGGATGATCGAAATGGACACACCTCCCGTCGGGGCCGCCGTGGCACTAGCGTCGGGTCCGTGACAGCGCTGATCGATGCCCCCGGCAACGTGGTGCCAATGACAACGGTCGAACTCACCGTCGTCATCACCGGAGCGACTGGGCCGCTGCAGACGCGAGTAGTCGAGGGGCTTCGGGCCTTGGGCAACGTGACCGTCTTCGAGACGACAGGCAGCCTGGACGACTTTGGCGGTGACACCGCTGATGTCGTCATCGACATGGCGAGCAACGATCATGACTGGCTTGCCAAACAGCGCGAGAGTTCGACACAGTACGCGACGACGAGTCTGGGCATCGCCGATGTGGTCTCAGCGGACCAAGTGGTGTTTGTTTCGTCGGCCATGGTGTACGGCGCAAACGCCAACAACCCGTTTCCACTCACGGAAGAAACGGTGCTTCGTCCCGACACCGAGTTTGTGTTCGCCCGCCAACTGGCATCGGCCGAGGAACTCGTTGAGCAGTGGCGTCGGAGTCGGCCCGGTCGAGCGACGTCGGTGCTGCGCCCGGCGATCTCCCTTGCGCAAGACGGCACATCGCAACTCGCAGGCGCATTGGTCTCGGGGCTCGGCCAACGTTTTGCCGAAGACGACCCGCCATCGCAGTTTTTGCATCTCGATGATCTGGCTGCAGCGATCGTGCTGGCCGTGCAGCGCCGCCTCGATGGCGTCTACAACGTCGCACCCGAAGGATGGATTCCTGGCGAGCGCGTTCGAGCGCTGTCAGGCGAGCGACCGCGTATCCCGATTCCGGAGCGGGTTTCGGAAGTACTGAGCGCACTCCGCTGGCGTTTCCAGCGGGGCCCGATTCCGCCGGGTTTGCGCTCTTACACTCGCGAGCCGTGGGTCGTCTCGAGTGGACGGTTGTTGGCCGAAGGGTGGAAGCCAACGGTGACCAATGAGCAGGCCTATGTTGAAGGCACAGAAGCACGATGGTGGACCATGGTGTCGCCAAAACGTCGGCAAGAACTATCGCTCGGTATTGGTGTCGGCCTCGGGCTCGTCGTCACGGTCGTTGCGGTCTTGGTTGGCCGACGCTGGTGGCACGCTCGACAAGGTTGAGCATTGCTCCAGGAGTTCGCTGATGTCAGTCAGCAGCGAATGCCGAGCCGACCAACGAGTCGTGGCTGACAATGAAGCGGCCATCGCTGAAACGAGCGACGATTTCGCCATTCGTGCCCACGACAACAGCGTCACCTTCCACGTCGAGACGTGCAACGTCGCTCCAGGCAACCGAATAGGCGTACTGGTCGGTGAGGACGAGGACCTGATCGTGCAGATCGGGGAGCACCGCCTCTGGATCTGATGAACCGGTCGAGCGGTACGCGCCAGCAGGGACATCGGCGATGGCGCTCGGAATTGCGGTTGCTTCGACCAAACGAATCGAGCGGATCGTCTCTGCCACAGCAATGGCTGTGCTCGCAGCGGCACGAACCGGGGGCGAGGTTGAGGCGCTGGCGGTGATGGGGGCGTTGACTGATCCGCCTGGCGTGACCGTGACGACCAATGCGGCGATAAGGGCAACAGCAAACGCCCCTGTGGCAAGCGCGCCAAACCGGTGGCCGGATCCGCGATCGACTTCGACCGTTGTTGGGCCGATCTCGGACGGATGCCTCCACGTTCTTTCATGCGGGGGGAGGGGTGAGCGTTCCACGAATTGGAGACTGTAGTACTGAAATCGCCATGGGTGATCGCGGCAGAGTCCGACACCGAATCGGTAGTGGCCGTCGCGCAACGAAGTGCAGTCAAACGCGTTGCGGCGACCTGCCGATGCTGCGAAGACGGCTACGATAACCAGCGTGGATTCACCGGCAAAAGGCAACAATTGGTTCGGTCTCACCACTCAGGAACTCCCGATCGGTGCCGCCTACGAATGGGCCGTTCGGCCTGACTGTGGAGCTGTTGTGCTGTTCAGTGGAACGATTCGGAACCATGCCGAAGGCCGTGATGGTGTCCAGCATCTCACCTACGAGGCGTACGAGGATCAAGCGGTTGTGCGATTCGAGGCCATCGGCGCCGAACTCCGCGTGCGTTGGCCTGATGTCGGTCGCGTTGTGCTGTTGCACCGCACCGGGAAGTTGCAGATCGGTGATTCCTCGGTCATCGCGATCGTCTCCACGCCGCACCGACCGAGCGCCTTCGAGGCTGCCAGGTTTGCCATCGACGCATTGAAGGAAACAGCTCCGATTTGGAAGCACGAAGTCTGGAAAGATGGCGCTGACTGGGGCACAGGGGCACACGACATCCGCGATGCACAATCTGTTGGGGGCCCCGAATGATCGTGGCCCTCAGTGTGTTGGGTATCGTGGTGGTTGCCGTGATTCTCGGCCTCGCGCTTCGTCGGCGAAGCGAAAAAGATGGCGTCGACTCGTTCCGCCGACAAATCGATGCACTCTCACCGGAGGCTCGTAAACCCACCGTCGATCGGGTCAAGTCCGCCGAGCGGGATGCCGATGATGACGATTCGTCGACTTCGTGACCGGCGCTGCATCGAGGCTCCCGATTTCTGCGCTTGTCCTGAGGCAGAATGAGCTCGTCATGCAACGTCGCAGCTTTCTGAATTTCGCCCTCCTGGCCAGCACTGTCTGATGGCACGCGACCTCGCGATCGACCTCGGCACGGCAAACACGCTCGTGTACATGAAGGGCCGCGGCATCGTTCTCAACGAGCCATCGGTCATCGCCCTCAACCGCCAGACCGGTGAAGTGCTTGCAACTGGCCGCGAGGCGTGGCAGATGATTGGGCGTACGCCTGGCTACATCGTTGCGGTCCGTCCGTTGCGTGGTGGAGCAATCACCGACTTCGAAATCACCGAACGGATGATCCGCCTGTTGCTGCAGCGCGTCGGCGTCAGCCGATTCACCCGACCCAAGGTCGTCATTTGTGTGCCGTCAGCGATCACCGAAGTTGAGCGCCGGGCGGTCACCGATGCTGCGCGTCGAGCAGGCGCCGCTGACGCCAACCTGATCGAACAGCCCATGGCCGCAGCTATTGGCGCCGACCTGCCGATCGACGAACCCGTCGGCAACATGGTCATTGACATCGGCGGTGGCACCTCGGAAACCGCGATTATTTCGCTCGGCGGCATCGTTGCTCTCGAAGCAGTACGGGTTGGCTCGTTCGACATCGACGCCGCCATTCAGAACTACGTTCGCCGCGAACACGGCATCGCCATCGGCGAGCGGACAGCGGAAGAGATCAAGGTCGCGATCGGGTCAGCTGATCCGACGCACGACGAGAACCAGGCCGAGGTGCGCGGGCGCGACCTCATGACCGGCCTCCCGAAAACTGTGTTGCTCACCCCCGAAGAGGTGAGATTCGCTATCGAAGACGTCATTTCGTCGATCGTCGCGTCGGTCATTCGGTGCTTGTCGAAGGCGCCGCCCGAACTGTCACAGGACTTCCTGGTGCGTGGCATGTATCTCGTCGGTGGTGGCGGTCTGCTGCGCGGGCTCGCCGAGCGGATCGAACGGGAAACCCAAGTTCCGGTGCGAATGTCGAACGTGCCACTTGAAGCAGTGGTCCTCGGCGCCGGTCATGTCATCGAGCATTACGAAGCGCTCAAAGGCATGTTCATGGGCGCCCGCCGCTAGCTCAGGCCGCGCAAAAGGCTCGACCACGGCGTTCCGCCGACTCCTCGTTGCCGGGAGGCAACTTCGTGCGGGAGCGCCTTGTCCTCGAACCACCTGACCCATCACGCTGACCCATCACGCTGACCCATCACGCTGACCCATCACGCTGACCCATCACGCTGACCAGGTGCAGCGACTCACGGTGCAGCGAAGCGACTCACCGTGCCGACGTTGCTGACGGCGAACAGGTTGCCTTCGCCGCCGATCGCGATCGCCGCGAGGTTCGGCTGCTGAGCAAGTTCGACAATGATCGGTGCGCCGGGTTGCGAGGTGGGGTCGTATCCCCAGATTTGGCCCGAGCAGAAGTCGCCGTAGACGAACCAGCCCTGCAGGTCAGCAATGGCCTCGCCTCGGTAGACCACGCCACCGCTCACCGAGCAGTCGCCGTCATCGTGGCTGTACTCGACGATTGGGGGAGTATGACCGTCTGGGTCCTGGTCGTCATTGAATCGAGCGGTTCCTTCGAAGGCGCTCCACCCAAACGAGAGGCCGCGGCCGGCGCCCTCGCCGTTGATTGCTGGCGCATAGTTGATCTCTTCGAGGTCGCCCTGGCCGACGTCCGCGATCCAGAGATCGCCGGTTGGCCCATCGAACGAGAACTTCCACGGGTTGCGTAGACCCAACGCCCAGATGGCAGGGTCGGCACCCTTGACACCGATGAACGGATTGTCGGCTGGGATGGTGAATGGTTCCCCACCCGACTCTCGCGGGTCGATGCGGAGAATTTTGCCGAGTCGGCTCGCGAGCGCGAGCGAATTGCGCTCGGGATCGTTAGCTGCCCCGCCGTCACCCAGCCCGAGGTACAGGAACCCGTCGGGCCCAAAGGCGAGTTCGCCCCCGTTGTGGTTGCCGAACGGCTGCTCGACGGTCAGTACCTCGCGACGGCTGAGGGGGTCGAATATTGTCGTCACCGGGTCGATGGCGTACTCGTCGACGACGGTGGTGCCATTGGCGTTGGTGTAGTGCACGTAGGCCAGGTCTTGCGCAGGGTGGAATGCGGCGCCGAGGAGGCCGCGCTCGCCGTCGGCTGCAGTGAGGTCGGTGATGTCGAGCATCACCTCCGCTGACAGGTCGTCGGCAGCAATGATTCGGCCGTTCTGTTCGACGACGAAGTGACGCGGGTCGCCGTCGCGGCTGAACAACTCAACGGGAGTGTCGAACGTTCTGGCGTCGACCAGGGTCACGACCGGAATCGGTAGCGGACCCGTCGCCATGGTGGTTGCCGGAGCAGTCGACAGCTCCTCAGGCGTGCCGGTCGGCAGGTCGATGTCACCGGAGGGTGCGAGTTCAGGGAGGGTCGTGGCGGTTATCTCCTCGGCTGTGACCTCGGTAGCGCCGGATTCGGTCGATGACCCGGTTGACGATCCATCGGGTTCTGGGACGGTTGCGAACGTGGCGGTCGGGTCATTCGGAGGATTTTTCCCGGATGACTCGGACCCACCGCCGCACGCCGCAACA
This sequence comes from Candidatus Azotimanducaceae bacterium, assembly GCA_047635555.1. Taxonomy (GTDB): domain Bacteria; phylum Actinomycetota; class Acidimicrobiia; order Acidimicrobiales; family Ilumatobacteraceae; genus Ilumatobacter_A. The sequence goes on along the minus strand of JBLIKS010000020.1, from coordinate 9,392 downwards.
GCGAGTGCAGCAACGACGACGGACGCAACAACGATGCGACGTCGGTTCATGCTCGGCCCATTCGCGTCAGGCCTTCTTGCACCACGCTAATTGCAAGGCGTCCGTCGGAGGTGTAGATCGCGCCGCCAGCGAGGCCGCGCGCGGATGATGTGCTGAGCGCTGTCTGGTCATAGAGCAGCCAGTCGTCGGCGCGGAACGGACGGTGGAACCACATGGCATGGTCGAGGCTGGCCATCTGTACGTCGCCGCTCGCCCAGGACATGCCGAAGGGCATAATCGTGGTGTCGAGCAGTGTCATGTCGCTCGCGTACGTGACGATGCAGGCGTGCAGTACTGGATCGTCAGGAAGTTGGCCGTTGGTGCGCAACCAAACCTGCTGCGAGGTTGACTTTTCGCCCTTGCGGCTCATCGGGTCACCCGTGACATACCGCAGGTCGATCGGCCGAGGCTGCTCGTAGTAATCGCCAAGCAGGTCGGCGTATGGCGCGTTGCGTGTCTTGAAATCAGGGAGTGACTCGGGCTGTGGGAGGTCGGTCGGCATCGAGAGCTGATGGTCGAGACCCGGCTCCTCGTTGTGGAAGCTGGCCTGCAGGTTGAAAATCGCTCGGCCGTGCTGGATAGCCACGACACGGCGGGTCGTGAAGCTGCGGCCATCGCGGATTCGATCGACTTCGTACAGGATCGGTGTCGTCGGGTCGCCTGGGCGAAGAAAGTAGGCGTGGAGCGAGTGGACCATGCGGCCGGGCTCGTCAATTGTGCGCGCAGCAGCAACCAGGGCCTGGCCGGCGACCTGGCCGCCGAAGACCCGCTGACGATCTTCATCAGTCGATGCACCCCGGAACATGTTGACCTCGATCACCTCGAGGTCCAGCAGCTTGACGAGATTGTCTAGCGCCGCCTGGTTTCCGGGTGTCGGCTCGGCTGGATAGTGGGGACTTTCGCTGTCAGCGGTCATGCCCGGCCAATGTTGCCACGATTCGGGCCCGAATTGGTCGCCCGTCCTAGTGTCACTACATGTCACAGCTCGAATTGTCGTCCGACCAATTGCTCTCCACCACCCGTGCGGTGCGCAAACGCCTCGATTTTGATCGGCCGGTCGAGGACGAATTGATTCGTGAGTGCGTGGCAATGGCGATGCAGTCGCCGTCCGGTTCGAACACAATGACAATGCAGTTCGTTGTCGTCACCGACCCGGCAAAGCGGGCCGCGATCGGTGAGATCTACGGCAAGTGCTTCGACATCTACCGCAGCATGGACGGTGTGTACGCCGGGTCGCTGAAGCGCGAAACTCTCGAGGGACAGGCGCAGCAGGATCGCGTGACCGACTCGGCTGAATACCTTGCAGCCCATATGGCCGACGCTCCGGCGTTGGTGATTGCCTGCACGAAGGCTGGTCGGCTGGACGGTGTCCCCGCGATGTCGGCAGCGTCGTCGATGGGCAACGTTCTGCCGGCAATGTGGAGCTTCATGTTGGCTGCACGTGCCCGCGGGCTCGGTACCTGCTGGACCACCGTTGGATTGATGATGGAAGAGCAGATCGCCGATGTTGTCGGGATCCCGTTCGACTCGGTGCAGCAGGCCGTGCTCAGTCCGCTCGCCTACACAAAGGGAACGGATTTCAAGACGGCGATGCGGCCAGACCCCGAGACGATTATTCACTGGAACACTTGGTCGAGCTGAACGATTGACTGTCGTCATGCTGTCTGAGGGCCGTCGTTCACTTGCGCTTTCCACCAGGGGCTTCATGCCGGCTGAAGAGGGCGATGCGCTGTGGGAAGCAGCGACCGCGGCGACCGCGGCGATGCCGGGAATGCCGATGCTCGAACTTGGCTCCTACTGTGGCCGATCAACGGTGTGGCTCGGCGATGTGGCCGAGGGCGCCGGCGTCTTGCTGTTCGCGCTCGATCATCACCGCGGCTCTGAAGAGAACCAGGCCGGCTGGGACCACCACGACCTTGAGGTCGTCGATGAACGCATCGGCAAGATGGACACGCTGCCGTTTTTCCGGGCGACGATTCATGACGCCGGCCTCGAAGACTCCGTCGTGGGTTTGGTCGGCCGAGCACCGGCGATCGGCGCCGCATGGACCGCTCCGCTGAGCTTTCTGTTTATCGACGGTGGTCACGGTGAAGAACCGGCACGACTCGACTACGAACGTTGGACGCCGCACGTTGCCGTGGGTGCCACGTTGGCGATCCACGATGTGTTCCCAGACCCGGCCGAGGGAGGCCGGCCGCCCTACGAGCAGATTTATCTTCCAGCATTGGCATCAGATTGCTTCGAAGAACGTTCGGCGACTGGATCGCTGCGCATCCTGACGCGCACCAGATACTCGTGATTTCAGCGGGGATGCCACAGCGTGACGCGGCGGCCTGTCACACTTTGGTCTGACCTCGGTGTGACAGTTTTGGCGGCTCAGGTGGTTTCGATGCGGAGCTGCATCGCGGTGGCGCCCTGGGAGAATCCGGCCCGGATCATTTCGGCGATTGCATCTGCGAGCACCGCGATGTCGCCCTCGATCTCGGTGGCGAACGGGCCCATGTCGGGATCGAGGCCAGCGGCAGCAGCGGCCTCGATGACGGCCGTGACGTGTGGGCCGGGATCATTCTCGCGAAACGGCTCCACGAAAACTTCGAGATGTGCGTTCGCCATGTGACCAGATTACTCGTCCGGCTCTGTGCGCCACGACGGAACGATGAATGCAGAATGAACCGCTGAGCGATCCTTGACGTTTTGTAAAGCATTTTTGTTACTGTCTGCCTGGTGAACAACGGAGCGTCAAAGGAAATGTCAATTGACCCCAAGCGGTTGGTGGCGCGCATCGAAGCACTCGGCGAGATCGGTGCGATTGCTGGAACGACCGGGTGCGCCCGGCTTGCGCTGACCGACAACGACCGGGAGGGTCGCGACCTGGTCGTTACCTGGATGCATGATCTCGGCCTCGACGTCACGATCGACGGCATCGGCAACGTGATTGCGACGATGCCCGGGTTCGCTGCGGGAACCCGACCGGTGATGACCGGTTCGCACATCGACACGGTTGGAACCGGCGGTAAGTACGACGGCAACCTGGGGGTGCTTGCTGGCCTCGAAGTCATCGAAACAGTGATCGCAGCAGGCCTCGAACTCGACCGGCCCCTGGCGGTTGGATTCTTCACCAACGAAGAGGGCGCCCGTTTCCAGCCGGACATGCTTGGCAGCCTTGTCTACGTCGGCGGACTGTCGCTTGAAGACGCACTGCTCATCCAAGACCGTGACGGTGCCGTGGTCGGTGAAGAACTCGACCGGATTGGCTACTCCGGCCCGGCACCTGTTCCTGGGCCCACACCGCATGCGTTCGTCGAACTCCATATCGAGCAGGGCCCGGTCCTCGAAGACGAAGACATCACGATTGGCGTCGTCGAAGGAGTGCAGGGCATCTCGTGGACCGAGTTGACGTTGAACGGACAATCGTGTCACGCCGGCACGACACCGATGCGCCTCCGCCACGACCCTGGCTACGTCGCATCGAAGATTGTCGCCTTCGTACGCGATCTGACGGCTGAATTTGGTGAGCCGCAGGTCGGCACGGTTGGGGCAATCAACCTCACCCCGAATCTCGTCAATGTCGTGCCGTCGGTGGCAACGATCACCGTTGACCTCCGAAACACCAACGAAGCAGTGTTGCAGCAAGCCGAGACCAAGTTTCGCGGATTCGTCGCCCAGGCAGCCGAACGCGAGGGCGTCGGCGTGCAGACCCGCACACTCGCCCGCTTCGAGCCGGTCGACTTCGACCCACGTGTCATCAACATCGTCGAACAGTCCGCTGCGGCGGCCGGGCTCACGCATCGTCGGATGCCATCAGGGGCTGGCCACGACGCTCAAATGTTCGCTCGTGTGTGCCCGACAGCGATGATCTTCACGAAGAGTGTCAACGGCATCAGCCACAACGTCACCGAATACACCGAACCAGCGGATCTTGAAGCGGGAGCAAACGTGCTGCTCCGAACGATGCTCACCCTTGCAGGAACAGAGTTCTGATGCCTCGCTATCTCAATGTCGGTGCCGCCCAACTCGGGCCCATTGCCCGAGACGAACAGCGCGCGACGGTCGTCTTGCGCCTGATCGACCTTGTGCAGCAGGGCGCAGCGGCCGGCTGCGACCTGGTGGTCTTCCCAGAGTTGGCGCTGACGACGTTCTTCCCGCGCTGGTACCTCGATGAGGGAGACGCGTCGAACATCTCGGGCGACACAACCGAGCTCGACTCGTATTACGAGCGCTCGATGCCGGGCCCGCAAACGCAGCCACTCTTCGACGAGGCCAAGCGACTTGGCGTCGGTTTCAGCCTCGGGTACGCCGAACTCACCAAACCCGACAATGACGGCGTGGTTCATCGTTTCAACACGACGATCTTGGTCGAACGCGACGGCACAATCGTCGGTCGGTTCCGTAAGGTCCACATCCCCGGCCATGAAGCACACGAGCCGTGGCGCCAGTTCCAGCATCTCGAGCGCCGATACTTCGAAGAGTCCAACGAGGGCTTCCCGGTCTTCGAAGCATTCAACGGTGTCGTCGGGATGGCCACCTGCAACGACCGGCGTTGGCCCGAGACCTACCGAGTCATGGGATTGCAGGGCGTCGAGTTGGTGATGATTGGCTACAACACGCCGATGTTCTACGCCCCCGACCCCACGCAGAACGCGCTTGCTGGATTCCACAACCACCTGGTAATGCAGGCTGGCGCGTACCAGAACGGCACCTGGGTTGTCGGTGTTGCCAAAGGCGGCATTGAAGAGGGCGTTGAGTCGCTCGCGCAATCGGCGATCATCGCGCCATCTGGTCAGATCGTTGCGCAGGCCGTCACGATTGGCGACGAGCTGATTACGGCCCGGTGCGACCTCGACTGGTGCAAGCAATACAAAGAGACTCTGTTCGACTTCGAGCGCTATCGGCGCCCCGAGGTCTACGGACGAATCACGGCACAGAAGGGTGCAATTGCGCCCGGCGCGACGAAGCAAGACGGAGTCACCTCATGAGCGAATTCATTTTGAACGGCGAGCAGGTCATGGCACGCGACGACCACCCGCATCTGTTAGCGGCACTCCGTGATGAACTCGGCATCACGTCGGCGAAAGACGGCTGCTCCCCGACGGGCCAGTGCGGTTGCTGCACGGTGCTCATTGGCGGCAAGGCGCGCGTCTCGTGCCAGACCTCGATGGAGAAGATCAACGGGGGCGAGGTCACGACGCTCGAAGGCTTCGACCCAGCCGAGGTGCAGCGGATGGCCGATGCGTTCGCTGCGTGCGGCGCGCTGCAGTGCGGCTTCTGCACACCGGGCATCGTTGTCCGAACGAAGGCATTAATCGACAAGAACGGTGCCGACCTGACTCGCGAGCAGGCATCGCGCCACCTGGGTGCCCATCTCTGCCGATGCACGGGCTACATCAAGGTCCTCGACGCTGTCGAAGCTTTAGCACAGGACAATATTCCTGTTGTGGTGCAGCCGCGTGGTGTTGGGTCGCGCGGCATCAAGTACGAGGGCCGGGAGCTGTCGATCGGCATTCGCGACTTCATCGACGACATGAACCCGCAGGGCTGTCTCCACGGCGCGCTTCGCCTGACCGATCACGCCCGCGCTGACATCACGTCGATCGACGCATCAGCGGCACTTGCTGTCGATGGCGTGCGCGGCGTCTTCACAGCTGAGGACATCCCTGGTGTGAAGCGCGTTGGGATTATTCACAAGGACTGGCCGATCATGATCCCGGTCGGTGGACGAACCTCGTACCTTGGCGATGTGCTTGTCGTGGTCGTCGCCGACACTCGACAGATCGCTCGAGCTGCGGCCGAACTCGTTGCCGTCGAATACGAAGTGCACGAACCAATGGTCGACCCAGTCCGCGTTATCACGTCGACTGAGCCGGCTGTCTGGGAGCTCGACGGGAACATCTTGTCGACGTCCACCTACACCCGCGGCGACGCAGACGTCGCTCTTGCAGCGTCGTCGTTCACGGTGTCGGAGACCTTCCAGACGCAGCGCATCGAGCACGCATTCCTCGAACCCGAATCGACGCTCGCTGTGCCGACGCGAGTTGGTTCGGGCGCGGGCGAACCGGGTCTGTACGTGTACTCCGGTGGCCAGGGAATCTGGGACGACCGCAATGACATCGCCGCGATGCTCGACATCGACACCAGCCGTGTGACGACCGAACTCGTCTCCAATGGTGGCGCGTTCGGTGGCAAGGAAGACATGTCGAACCAGGCGCACACGGCGCTCGCGGCATGGCATCTCGACGCGCCGGTCAAGATCACGCTGTCGCGCGAAGAGTCGCTGCTGATGCACCCGAAGCGCCATCCGATTCGGATGCAGTACGACGCCGGTTGCGATGCCGATGGCAAACTCACAGCCATCAAGGTTCGCATGATTGGCGACTCCGGTCCGTACGCATCGGTCGGCATGAAGGTGCTCGAACGCGCGGCCGGTCACGCAACTGGTCCGTACAGCGTGAACAACGTTGACGTCGAAGCCATCGCGGCTCGCACCAACAACTCGGTATGCGGAGCGTTCCGCGGCTTTGGTGCCAACCAAGCGCAGTTCGCAATGGAGGGTGTGCTCGATCGGCTGGCAGAGCAGGTCGGCATCTCCGGTTGGGAGATCCGCAACCGCAATGTCGTGATGCCCGGTGACACGTGGGGCCCCGGCCAAGTGATGGACGACGGCTGCAAGGGTGCTCGTCAGTGTCTCGACGCTGTAAAGCCTGCGTACGACGCTGCTGTCGCTGCCGGTAAGTCGGTCGGAATGGGCCTCGGGCTGAAGAACTCTGGCCTCGGCAACGGCTTCAAAGAGATCGCCAAGGCCGTCGTGCGCTTCCGAGCCGATGGCCGTGTCGAGATCCGTCACTGCTGGACCGAGATGGGCCAGGGCATCCACACCGTTGTCATGCAGGTTGCTATCGAGGAACTCGGCATCGAGGCTGAGCAGATTGACGTGATTGTTGACTCAACTCGCGAGCTCGGTGCGGGCCAGACCACGGGCAGTCGAGGCACGCTGATGGGTGCTGGCTCGGTTCAGGCGGCCTGCGCCGCTGCTCTCGCTGGCGGTTGCGAAGTCGGTGTCGACTACGAAGGAGAGTACCGAGTCGACTGGACCAGCTCGCTCGGTGAAATCGCCGCTGCGAAGGCAGCTGGCAATCCGATCAAGAATCCGATCATCCACTCCACTTTCGGTTACGCGGCGCAGGTCGTCGTGCTCGCCGAGGACGGAACGGTCGAGAACGTCACGGCTGCCCACGACGTTGGTCGCGCCGTCAATCCAATGCTCTGCGAAGGCCAGATCGAAGGTGCCGTGCACATGGGTTTGGGTTACGCGATGAGCGAGGGCTTCCCATGCGACGAGACCGGCCGTCCAACCAACACGACGCTCAAGTCGCTCGACATCATTCGGCCGAAAGACATGCCAACCGTCGATGTGATTTTGGTCGAAGCTGCACAACCAGACTCGCCGTACGGCATTAAGGGCGTTGGGGAAATCGGGCTTGTGCCGACAGCCGGTGCCGTGGCTGCTGCACTCCGCCAGCACTCCGGTAAGTGGCACAACGAACTTCCAATGATCAATGAGAGCAACCGCGAGCGCGCCAGCGCCTGGACCTGAGATGAGCCAGTCGCACCTGACCCGAGGGAGAGCTGACCGTGGCTAATCGGGGGATCACGCCCGGCTTGGTCTGCGCTCACCACCACCTCTACTCCTCGTTGGCGCGGGGCATGCCCGCACCGCCGGCGACGCCATCGAACTTCCTCGGGATCCTCGAGAACGTCTGGTGGCGACTTGACATGGCGCTCGATCTCGAAATGATCGAATGGTCGGCGAAACTCGGTGCGCTCGAAGCACTCGAAGCGGGCACGACGGCGATCATCGATCACCACGAATCGCCGAATGCAATCGAAGGATCGCTCTCGGTCATCGCTCATGCCGTCAACGAGATCGGGGTGCGGATCAACACGTGTTACGGGATCACCGACCGGCACGGCCCTGAAGGCGCTGCGCTCGGGTTGGCTGAGAACGACCGGTATCTCCACGAGCTCGTGACACCTAAGAATGGTATGCGCAAGGGAATGGTTGGGGTGCACGCCGCGTTTACGTGTTCCGACGACTCGCTTGTGGCGGCCGCTGCCTTGGCAGAAAAACACGGCGTCGGTGTGCACATCCACGTGGCCGAAGGACCGGACGACATCGGTGTTGAGGGTCGCATTCGCGAGCTCACGCGTGACAATTGGATGCTTATCCACGGCGTCCACCTGCCTGATGATCACCGCTTGCGTGGAACGATTGTGCACAACCCTCGTTCGAACATGAATAATTCGGTTGGCTACGCCAACCCTGGTCGATTGAGTAACCCGATTGCGCTCGGAACCGACGGCATCGGCGCAGACATGCTCGCCGAATTCCAATTGGCGTACGTCAAGCAGCGCGATCACGATGTCGAGGCGAGCCCGGATGCGGCCTGGTCATGGCTGGAGGGCGGCTGGGAGCTCTTCCCGGAGGCGCGGGACGATCGAGTCACCTGGTCGTATGGGACGATCGAGCCCTGGCACGTTGCGTTCACTCCAACGATCCGTGCGATTGACGTCGATGTCGATGGTCAGCCTGCATTACGTGACGGTGTCGCCACTCGCGTCGACGCCGATGAGATACGAGCCAAGGCCGCCGAGCAGGCCGTTCGCCTGCATGCTGCGCTCGAAGCCTGAACCGACAGTTGCACGCGTTGGCGCTGTGTCATGACCAACGCTCTACGATCTCCCACGTGGTCGAACCGCACCCGCTGATCGCTGCGTTGCAGCCGCTTCTCGACGCCGCGGGCGCGCAGGCGGTTGGCCCGGATGACGTCGACGGATCCGACGTGCCGCTGGTCTGGGGTGGCAACGTCGTCGGTGGGGCCCGGCTCCCGCCGATCCACGGATCGCTCGATCGAATTATCGCCCGTGTTGAAGCGGAGATGCATGCACCGCTTCCGACGCTCAGCCGACTCGAGAAGCAGCAGGCGATCAGGCGTCTCGATGAGCTTGGGGCATTCGTGTTGCGGCGGGCGGTCGAAGATGTTTCTGAGGCCGTTGGTATCAGCCGGATTACCGTGTACAGCTATCTCAACGCCCTGCACCGCTGATCGAGCTTTCCATTTTTGATCCTCCGCTCTCCGCAATCGGGCACTTGGGCAATCGGGCAATCGGATCGTGAGCGGAGATTGCACTCACGTCTTTACAGTTTGTAAAGTGTGCGCATGGCTCATGATGCTCCGCCGCTCACACCAATGTCGCTGAGCATGCTGCTCGGCCGCATCGGCCACGAATGGGAGACGCGCAAGCGCATCTTTGACCTGCCGACGGCACGCTTTTGGAAGCCCGACCCTGACGTCGAT
>JBLIKS010000019.1:0-19591 GCA_047635555.1 Candidatus Azotimanducaceae bacterium | reverse complement strand
GCTGCGTACCGGTGTCGCTGTCGCCGTTGCCGAGGGTGCCGAGATCGTGTTTCTCCAGGAGCTGACCCGGTCGCCGTACTTCTGCGTCTTGCCGGATGAGCCCGACGCACTGGCGCGGTTCGGTGAGCCGCTCGAATCCGGGCCAACGGTGACACTCGCGCGTTCGCTCGCGACCGAGCACAACGTCGCAGTGCACGCATCGTTGTACGAGCAGGCCGGCATTGAGCGCGGGTACAACACTGCGATTTGCGTTGATGCGTTGGGCGTCCTGGTGGCGCACACCCGCAAGACACACATCCCCGAGTTTGAGTACTACCACGAGGACGTGTACTTCGAGCCTGGGGACGACGGGTGCCCGGTGGTCGACGTTGCAGGTGCCCGCTTGGGCTTCCCGACTTGTTGGGACCAGTGGTTCCCCGAACTCGCCCGAAAGCTGTCGATGGACGGTGCGGAAGTGATCGTGTACCCGACCGCGATCGGCAGCGAACCGCATCGTCCCGGCTTCGATTCGCAGCCCATGTGGCGTCAGATGATCGCTGCCAACGGCCTGGCCAACGCGACGTTCATGGTGGCGGTGAACCGCACCGGTGTCGAGGGGCCCATTTCGTTCTATGGCTCGTCGTTTATCTCTGACCCATACGGCCGAGTGATCGTCGAGGCGCCGAGAGACCGACCGGCAGTGCTCGTTGCGCAACTCGACCTTGGCCAGCGCGCCGACTGGCTCGACTTCGGGCTGATGTACACGCGCCGGCCCGACGCGTATGGGCGACTCGCGGACAGCACGGACCTTGGTCGGCCACCTGGTGCCCTTGGCTCATGACGTGGCGAATGCCCGCTGAGTGGGAACGCCATCAAGGGTGTCTCATGGCGTGGCCGACGCGGCGCGACCTGTGGAACCACCATCTCGACGAGGCCCGCAGGGAGTACGCCGCGACCGCAGCCGCGATCGTCGCATTCGAACCGGTCGTCATGATCGCCGCCCCCGACGATGCGGCGGGGGCCCGGTCGATGCTCCCCGCCGACGTTGAGGTGACTGCCATCGCGATCGACGACTCGTGGATCCGCGACTCCGGGCCGATCTTCACGGTTGGCCGTGCTGCTGGTGCTGCTGCTGGTGAGCGCAGTGGCGCCGACTTCGCCTTCAACTCGTGGGGCGAGAAGTTCGAGCCGTGGGACCAGGACGCGATGGTCGGGCAGCGCGTCCTGGAACACCTGGGGGTGCAGCGGCGTCCGTCGAGCATGGTCTTGGAGGGTGGTTCGATCACCGTCGACGGTGCGGGCACCGCGATCACCACCGTGCAGTGCAATCGTCATCCGAACAGGAACCCAGCCATGAGTCGCGAGGAGGTGGAAAGCGAACTCGCCTCGATGCTGGGTCTCGACACGGTGATCTGGTTGCCGTGGGGCCTGATCGAGGATCTCGACACCGATGGCCACGTCGACAACGTGTGTACTTTCGTGCGTCCCGGCGTGGTGCTTGCGCACGGGCCAGGCGACGACTCTTCGCATCCGAATCATGCCCGGATGTCAGCCAACCTCAACGTTCTACGCACGTCGCTGGATACGGCTGGGGCGCCGCTTGAAGTGATCGAAGTGCCCCAGGCGTCGTACTTCAACATCGACGGTGACCGATACCGCAACAGCTACCTGAATTTCTACGTTGCCAACGGAGGCGTGGTGGTTCCGGTCGCTGACCACCCGAACGACGCAGCCGCCCTCGCGATCATCGGCGCTGCGTTCCCTGAGCGCGAGGTCGTGGGCGTGCCGTCGAGAGTCCTCGCGTACGGCGGCGGGGGAGTGCACTGCATCACGCAGCAGATTCCGAGCTGAGCTGGATCAGCGGACTCGGTCGGCGAGGGCGCCACGTCGCGATGCCCGACCCGTGCGTTGCTCGGCCGCATCGGCTTGCGTCGTGAGCTTCAGAAACGTCGTGACGCCCAGCCAGCGGAGCGGTTCGGGTTCCCAGCGGGGCGACACGTGGTCGACCCACGGGAGCGAGACGAGGTCGGTGGCGCGTTCGAGAATCAGATCGGCTGCGGTGCGCCCAGCCAGATTCGATGCGGCCACACCTTCGCCGACGAACCCGCCGGCCCACGCGAGCCCGCTCGAGCGGTCGATGCCGACCGAGGGTTGCCAATCGCGCGGGATGCCCAACACGCCGCCCCACCGGTGGGTGATCGCCGCGTCGCGAGTCGCGGGAAGGAGCTGATGGAGTGTCGCGGTGATGCGATCGTGGATTGCCTGAGGGCCGTCGTCTTCGATGATCTTCGACCCGTAGCGGTACGGAGCGCCGCGGCTGCCGAATGCGATGCGATCGTCAGCAGTGCGCTGTCCGTAGATAACCATTCGTCGGTCGTCAGCAAACGTTTCACGCGCTGCCAAGCCGATTGTTTCCCAGACCTCGGGCGGGAGCGGCTCGGTGGCGATCATCGAGGACGAAAAGGGAAGCAGAGTCCGGCGATGCCCCGACAGGGTTGACGTGAAGCCTTCGACGGCCCGCACGACGATGTCGGCGGTCACCGTGCCATTTGTGGTGGTCACCGATGCCGGCTGGCCCGCCGAGATCCGGGTTGCCCTGGTCTGCTCGACAATCTCGCCGCCCCGGCGCTCGACTGCAGCTGCCAAGCCGTGAACGAGTCGAGCGGGATGGATGCGCGCCCCTGCCGAGTAGTACATCGCGCCGAGCACATCGGTCGCGTTGAGGCGAGCGGTCGCTGCGTCGGCGTCGAGGAGTTCGATGTCATTGGACCCGAACCCATGGTGGCGATGTTCAGCAACCTCATCGTGTTGTCGGGTGAGCTGCGCGGCGGTGCGTGCGGCGCGAATGACGCCGCCCTTCGTGAAGTCGCACTCGATGCCTTCTTCGTGGGTGACCCGCCCGATTTCGTCGACCGTGCTCATGATCGCTCGGGTGAGTCGGGTGCCGCCATCGGTACTGCCGGTTCGCCGCTCCGCAAGCGCCACCGCTGCGCCGAGGCCGCCGGCGAGTTCGCCCACACACCAGCCACCATTCAGCCCTGACGCTCCCGCACCGACGTGATCTGCTTCGATGATGATCACACGGAGCGCGGGGTCTGCTTGCAGGAGTGAGTGAGCGGTCCAGAGCCCGGTGTACCCGGCGCCGACGATGGCGACGTCGGCACGTCGATCGCCAGCGAGCGGCGAGCGGGTTGCCACATCGCCAACCTGGTCAGCCCACAGCGAACGGCCCGATGCAGTTTGTTCGGTCGACGGGGTTGCCACGAGCGGCAGAATATATCTGTTGATCATCGACGAGTGTGTCGTCGATCCACTCGGTCCAGCTGGAAGCGGCAGTAGATTCCCTTGGTGCGTGTCCTCGTTGTTGGTTCCGGTGGTGTCGGCTCGGCGTTCGTCGCCATCGCGGCGACGCGCCAAGCATTTACGCACGTCACGGTCGCTGACCTCGATTTCGACAAGGCCGAAGCGGCGGTAGCGAGCGCCGGTGAAGCCAGCGCCGGTGGTCGAATCGTTGCAGCGATGCTCGATGCATCATCGCGTGAGGCGGTCACCGCGCTCGCCAACGAGATGCACGCCGACGTCATTCTGAATGCCTGCGACCCTCGCTTCAACCCGCCGATCTTCTTCGGGGCATTCGAGGCCGGGTGCAACTACGTCGACATGGCGATGAACCTGTCGACGCCGCATGCGACCGACCCCTACAACAGGACGGGGATCCGCCTCGGTGACGGCCAGTTCGCCGAGCACCCCACCTGGAAGAACCGCGGGATGATGGCCCTCGTTGGCATGGGAGTCGAACCCGGCTTTTCTGATGTTGCAGCCCGGTACGCGGCCGATGAGTTGTTCTCCAAGATCGATGAAATCGGCGTGCGCGACGGTGCCGACCTCGTGGTCGATGGCTACGACTTCGCTCCGACGTTCTCGATCTGGACGACCATCGAAGAGTGTCTCAATCCACCGGTCATCTACGAGCGAGAGCGCGGTTGGTTTACCACCGAGCCGTTCAGCGAGCCCGAGCTCTTCACGTTCCCCGAGGGCATCGGCGAGATTCAATGCGTCAACGTCGAACACGAAGAGGTCATCCTGATTCCGCGCTGGATCGACTGCGAGCGAGTCACGTTCAAATACGGGCTCGGTAACGAGTTCATCGATGTCTTGAAGACGTTGCACATGCTCGATCTCGACAGCACCAAGCAGGTGTTGGTCAAAGGGGTCAATGTCTCGCCTCGGGACGTCGTTGCTGCCGCGCTTCCTGACCCGGCGACGCTCGGCGACAAGATGACCGGTCGGACCTGTGCGGGTACGTGGGTGAAGGGCCTCGGCAAAGATGGCGAGGCGCGCGAGGTGTACGTCTATCACGTGGTCGACAACGCCTGGACGATGCGCGAGTTCGGCCATCAGGCGGTCGTCTGGCAGACCGCCGTGATGCCGGCCGTGGCGATCGAGTTGATGGCGACCGGTCAGTGGACCGAAGTTGGCATCGTTGGCCCCGAGGCGTTGCCACCAAAACCCTTCCTCGACCTGCTCGACGAGTACGGCAGCGAATGGGAATGGGCCGAATACCGGGATCGCCGGCCCGTCGACGGCTGAGTAATCGGCGTCCGTCCCACCTGATGGCGACCACTAAAGTGCTGGCGTGACACCACGGCTGTTTTCTCTCGAGGGCAGAACTGCACTGATCACCGGGGCAGGGAGTCCGACCGGCATCGGATTCTCATCGGCACGAATACTTGGCGAACTCGGGGCCCGGGTCATGGTCACCTCAACGACCGACCGAATCCATGAGCGGGTCGACGAACTCGCACAGGCTGGGTTGGAGGCGCACGGGGTGTTCGGTGATCTGACAGATGAGTCGACGGTCCAGCGGATCACCGCGGCGGCCGTTGCTGCGCTTGGCACTGTTGACATCCTGGTCAACAATGCCGGCATGACCAGTGTCAGCCGACCCGGGACGGGAGAAGCCGACGCAGCGACGGAGCTGCCGTACGCGCACTGGCGGGCGGCGATCGAACGCAATCTCGACACCGCGTTCTTAATGTCACGCGCCGTGCTTCCGCACATGCGGACGCGACACTGGGGCCGAATCATTTCGGTGGCGAGCGTGTCCGGACCGGTGATGGCGATGCGGCACGAACCTGCCTACGCCGCGGCCAAGGCGGGGCTCGTCGGCCTGACGAGGGCGCTCGCGCTCGACCACGCCGCCGACGGCATCACGGTCAACGCCGTTGCTCCGGGTTGGATCGAAACCGGTTCACAAACACCAAACGAGCGAGCCGAGGGATTTGTCACGCCGGCCGGGCGCAGCGCCGCGCCCGATGAGGTTGCAAGCGCAATTGCGTGGCTGGCCACGCCCGGTGCGGCGTACACGACAGGTCAGTGCATTGTGATCGACGGCGGTAATTCGATCGCTGAAGAACGTTCGCTTCGCGTTCCGCAGTAGTAGGTGACCCGCGCTGGTTCGCTGTGCACCTGTGACGTTTCGGACTCGCTGACGCGTGGAGCCGGGCGATTCCGACCCGGCCAAGGGCTCGATGCAATCGAGCGGATGGTCGCCGCCGGGCCGCCGGCGTAGCCTTGACGAGATACGTCCAGTCGCGAACATCGGAAACGAGATCCCCGGGAACATTCCTGATGGGTCAGTGTTCGGGCTGCAGCCACCTGCCCCCAAAAACGAATCCCCCGGAAGAGGACCCTCATGACCGCTATTGACCTCATTGACCGTCGGCAGTTCTACATCGATGGAGCGTGGGCGCCGCCCGCCGAGCAGAACGATGCTCACGTCATCGACCCGTCCACCGAGCAGGCGTGTGCCGTCATTTCGCTTGGGTCACAAGCCGATACTGACGCGGCTGTCGCTGCGGCGCGTGCCGCGTTCGATTCGTGGAGCCGCACCCCGGCCGCGGAACGGGTCGCTCTGCTCGTCAAACTGCTCGAGGTCTACGAACGACGTTCCGGCGAAATGGCGAAGGCGATCTCGATGGAGATGGGCGCACCGATCGATCTCGCCCTGCAGTCGCAGGTGAGCGCTGGTTCGTGGCACATTCGCAACACGATTGCTGCACTCGAAGCATTCGACTTCGATCGGCCGCTCAGCGACGGGGCTCCGGGCGACCGGATCCTGTACGAAGCTGTGGGGGTGTGCGCCATGATCACACCGTGGAACTGGCCAATGAACCAGGTGACACTCAAAGTCGCCCCGGCGCTTGGCGTCGGGTGCACGATGGTTCTGAAGCCCTCCGAGGTCGCACCCTTGTCGTCGTCACTCTTTGCTGAGATGGTCGACGAGGCAGGTTTCCCTGCGGGCGTCTTCAACCTCGTCAATGGCGACGGCGCTGGCGTCGGGTCGCAGCTGTCGGCGCATCCTGACGTCGACATGGTGTCCTTCACCGGATCAAACCGGGCGGGAGTTGCCATCACCCACAACGCAGCGGAGTCGGTCAAGCGCGTCGCTTTGGAGTTGGGTGGCAAGGGCGCCAACATCGTGTTTGCCGACGCGGATGATTCCGCCGTCGAGCGCGGTGTGCGCCACTGCTTCAACAACAGCGGCCAGTCGTGCAACGCCCCCACCCGCATGTTGGTCGAGCGTTCTGTGTACGACGCAGCGGTTGCGACAGCGGAACGTGTCTCAAACGAGATGGTCGTCGACCTCGCTTCGAAGAACGGCCGCCACATCGGCCCGGTTGTCTCCCAAGCGCAGTTCGACAAGATCCAGGGTCTGATCGAGACCGGCCAGCGCGAAGGCGCTCGGCTCGTAGCTGGTGGGCCCGGCCGGCCCGACGGCCTCGACGTCGGCTACTTCGTGCGACCGACGGTGTTTGCTGACGTGTCGCCCGAGATGACGATCTCGCGCACCGAGATCTTCGGCCCCGTGCTGTCAATCACACCGTTCGACACCGAAGACGAGGCGATTGCGATGGCGAACGACACCTCGTTTGGTCTGACCAACTACGTCCAGACGACCGACATCGATCGTGCCCGGAGAGTCGCCAAACGATTGCGGTCCGGCATGGTCGAGATGAACGGCAAGTCGCGTTCAGCCGGGTCGCCGTTCGGTGGTTACCGACAGTCCGGCAACGGACGTGAGGGCGGCACATGGGGCCTGGAAGAATTTCTTGAAGTGAAGGCCGTCAGCGGATGGGCGTGAGCATCAGGCCCGACGGAGCATTCAGAATGAAGGCAGCGGTCTGCCGCGAGTTCGGCGCCCCGCTCGTCATCGAGGAATTGTTCATCGATCCGCCGAAGCGCGACGAGGTGCTCGTTGACATCCACGCGGTCGCCATCTGTGCGAGCGACCTGCACGCCAACGATGGATCTTGGGGCGGAGCGCTCCCTGCCGTCAACGGGCATGAAGCATCCGGCGTGATCGCAGCCGTCGGGGCCGGGGTCGAGTCAGTGGCAGTAGGGGACCGCGTGGTTGTCTCACTGCTGCGCAATTGCCGCGACTGCTTCTTCTGCGACCGTGACGAGACGCATCTGTGCGAACGCCGAGCAGGTTTCGCCATCGCGACCGAGCACCGGCTGCACGATGCCGACGGCAACGATGTCGTCCAGGGCGTGTACACCGGCGCTTTTGCCGAGCGAACAGTCGTCCATCACTCACAGGTCGCGCGTATTGCTGACTCGATGGGTTTCGACGTCGCTTCGCTCCTCGCGTGCGGCGTGATCACGGGCTTCGGAGCCGTTGCCAACATTGCTGACGTCACCGCTGATTCGAGCGTGGTCGTTGTCGGTGCCGGGGGGGTCGGGCTGAATTCGATCCAGGGCGCCCGGGTGGCGGGCGCATCGCTGATCATCGCCGTCGACGTCAGCGATCAGAAACTCGACGACGCGAAGGAGTTTGGCGCCACCGACGTCGTTCGAGGTGACCGGGTCGACGTCGGCGCAGCAGTTGCGGTGCTGACCGGTGGGCGCGGCGCTGATTATGTGTTTGTTACCGTCGGCTCGACGGCTGCCATCGAGCAGGCCATCGGCATCGCGCGCAAGGGTGGAACCGTCGTGGTTGTTGGGATGACGCGCACCGGCGACGTCGTGTCGATCGATGGGAGCGGGTTCGCCGGTGACGGCAAGCGAGTGATCGGCTCGTTCATGGGATCGACGGACCTCGCGCGCGACCTGCCACGGCTGAGTCAGCTGTATGCAGACGGCGACCTGCATCTCGATCAACTCATCACGGCGACATATCCCCTCGATCAGATCAATGAGGCGATTACATCGACGCGTTCGGGCCAGGCACGTCGCAACGTCATCATCATCGAGCACCCGGTCGGCAACGAGTAGGCGACCGCCTCAAGCTCGAACGGTTCGAACGGGTGGGCTGGGACTCGTTTGGAACATCATCGCAATGGGCACCCTCACTGCGTGACTGCCTCCACGACCAACCTTCGTCCACTCATCGACCACGATGGGCCCTTCCTGACGCTCCTGTTGCCTGCGCCTAGCCAGCACGCCGACGCTGCGCATCGATTCGAGATCCAACGAAAGAATGCCTTGAAGGCCGTGTCGGATCAGTGGTCTGAGGATCAACTCGAGGATCTCGAGACCACGATCGCGGCGCTCCCACACGATGCAGGTGCGGCCGTTATTGTCGTCTACACACCAGACGGCCCGGCGCTCGTAGAGTTCATCGACAATCCGGTGGAGGCAGCCCAAGTGTTCGAGGGTGCCCTTCCACGGTTGGCCCCGCTCATCGAAGCGCGGCAACGAACGATCAGCCACATCGTTGTTCATGTCGACCTCGCCGGTGCCGATCTGGTGGCCTTCGACGGAGGTTCGGTCATCGCAACCAACAACGTCGAAGGCGACACCGAGCACATCCATCGAGGGCACCCCGGAGGCTGGTCGCAACGCCGCTATCAGCAACGCGCCGAGAATACGTGGGACAGCAACGTGGGTAACGTGGCAGATGCCGTCATGGCGCTCGTGGCTCAGACCAATGCCCGTCTGATCGCGATCGTCGGGCCGACCCGTGCGCAGTCGATGCTCGCCGATGCACTCGCCGATTGCTGCGACATCGATGTCGTGTCGATCGACGCAGGCGATCCCGACGGCGGTGCAGCCGAGATCGTCCGGATGACCGCTGACGTCGCCGCAACCGAGACCAAACAGATCATCGATCGAGCACGCGAATCCATGTCCGTCCAAGAACTCGACGACGCTGAACAGGTGCTCGATGCCCTGCAGGGGGGCCGCGTGCAGACACTGCTTGTCCACGACGACGAAGATGACGACTTCGACGAGGGACGGCGGATCCTCGACGGGTGCATCAAACAGGCGCTCCTCACCGGAGCCGACATCCATGTCGTGCCCAACGTGTCGGTCCTGAGCAGCGGCGTGGCGGCCATCACGCGGTGGTGACCTGATCGGCATGGGCACGCGAGAAGAGGCCCAGCATGGAACGCAGAACGAGCGTTCATGCTAGGGTGTGGCTTGAATTAGGGTTTACCTCTCATGATCACGAGCGTCTTGGAGACGACGATGTCGGACACGCAAGACCTCGCAGAATTGATCAAGCATTCAGCCGAAATGGCATGGGTGCAGCGTGCGGCATGTCGTGACTTCGATGCTGACCAGCTCGCTCTGTTTTTCGTCGAAGCGGGCCACAGGTTGTCGAAGGAAGCAGCAGCAACTTGTGCCGGCTGCGAAGTCAGCGTCGACTGTCTGAGCCACGCATACCAACACGAGATCGCGGCGGGTTACTTCGGTGGCGTTTCGTCCGCCAAACGTCGCGTGCTCACCTTCGAACAGGCTGTCGAGCTGACTGAGAAGTGAACAGCGTCGCAACGTCTCACAGCGCGGGTGAGCTGAGTGCTGCGCTGCTCGAGCGGAGCAGCGAGCGAACGGGCTGACGGCGCCGATCTCGAAGCTGATTTGGTGAAGGCATTCGACGGGGGTCTCGCGTGAGGCAATCATCGGCCGTCCGGATGCATGGACCCGATGGTTTTCCTCGTCGCCTTCGTCGTCACGATCTGTGCTGACTGGAACCTGCGATTCGCCACCAGTTGACGAAGCTGTGAACGAGGCTGAAGCTCCCCCAACGGACGAGCTGCGTCAGCGTGCTCGGCGCTGTTGCTGTCGAACCAATCATGACCTGAAATCGAGGGAGCGATGTGTCAAGATTTGGAAAAGGATGTTGGATGCTGCGACCGTCAGCAGAAATGCCGAGGAGGCCTGGACCCGGCGGTCCCACGCAGCGACAGTCTTTCGTGAAGGAGCCAGAACATATGACGATGCAACAGGGTGTACATAAGTACCCGTCGCTTGAGCTCGTCCTGTCCTTGCGCCACGATGAGCCTGCCGTGTCGGTCCCTGCCGAACTCCTGTCCTTCGTTGTACCGGTGGTCGACGACGGCAAACTGTACGACTGGAGACTCACGAGCGATGCGGTTGCTTTCGGCGATGTTGAGGTCCCGCAGATGTTCGATCTCTGGCGCTCGAGTTGGGAACATTCCTGGGTGCTCGACCCGATGTCGAGCCTGGAATGCCTCGTCAGCATTGCCAGCGGCATAGCGACAGAGATTGGCCATGTCGTTAACGACGTGCTCGGTCATGCCGTCGTCACCATCGCAAGAGGCAATACCGCACTGCTCGGTGCTGTGCAACTGCAGCGACTCGCAGAAGCGCTCGAGGTTTTGCGCGACGCAATCCGCGACCGCGAATCCAAGGGATTCGGTTTCATCAATGCAACACCCGGGTACGCAGGGACCGGCCTGGCCCGAGCCTGGTCGCCGTCATGCGGTCCAGAAGTGCTCGCGGCCGACCAGCATCTCACGGTCTTCATGGAGCCAGAGACCGGATTGGGGATCGGCCTGCGTGAGAACGGTGAGCGGATCACAGGAGTCACTTCTGTCGAGATCTTCGAAAACGAGGTCCAGACTGACCATGTTGGTCCATCCGGTCAGCCAGTCTCGACCTGTCTTCAGTCCGACTTGGCCCGACCTCTTGCCTGGGTTGTTTCCGCCACCAAGTGGCATGTTGTTGAGGTCCCCGAGGAGCTTGTTTGGGCGCGAACGGTCGCAGGCCTGGTCGAGTGTTCTGGGATGGCGATTGCTACCGGCGGCACCGCGCGGCTGATGACGACGGCGTCGATCATCGCTGATGTCTTGTCGACCAGCTGACGCACGGTTGTCGTCAGACTTCGGACCGACCGCTTCGCACTTGGTCGGTCCGAAGTCTGGCTCAGACCTGGCCCGGCCGGAACTCCCAGTGCCACGGTTCGCGAGGCACGCTCTCGACCCATCCGAATCGGGGCCCGTTGACCGCAAGCCAGTCGGCGGTTGTCCGATTCGTCACGTCGGCATCGACGGCAAGACCCCAACCGTGGTTGGAAGTGCCAGGTGTGGCTGCGAGCCCGCCGTTCGTGTACAGGCCCTTTCGCCGCACGAGGTCGACCTGTTGGGCGAGGGATCGATAAGAATCCGTGATCTTGAGGTCGACGCCGTCGTCTGATGCTGCAGCGACCAGGTTTTTCCACGAGGCCGCAGCCTCGGCTTGAAGGCGATGCTGACCCTGCCCGATGAGGGAGAGCTCTTCTGCAGGGATGTTCCCGTTGCCGAAGTGTCTGAGATTGTCGGGGACCGGCATCGATCCGTAGCCACCAATTTGACGGCGTCCTGGTGTTGTCAAGACGCCCAACACAGCGGCGCGCTGTTTGTCGTTCGTCGATGCAGCAACCGTTGACGGATTGGGCCCCCAGCCCGAAATCCCGAAGGGAACCGACGGAGTGCCGAACGCAGTCAGATTTTGGGAGGCATCGGTTTGATCAGACGCTGACACCTGCATCGACGTGGAACCAACGGCGGCTCGGTATGCGTCGCCGAACGGGTCGGGGTCGGTGCCAGCGGGTGCTGCGATTGCCTCGTTAACAGGTGCGGGCAGCGCAAATCGCGCCTCGATAGCGGCGATTCTGCCGATGATTCCTTGGAGACCGCTCATGCTGACAACAGATCAGAAACTTACGGGTTGGCGTTCCGATGCGCGGCCGGCTCTGTCCAACTTGTGCATCACCAGTGGGTGCTGCAGCTTGGCGAGTGCTTTGGCTTCGATCTGACGAACAGCTTCGCGCGAAAGACTGAGTGTCTCACCGATCTCGGCCAGCTTTTCCAGTGGTTCACCGTCGAGTCCGAAGCGGCGGACGATGACATAAAGTTCGCGGGAGTCGAGAGCGGTGAGCCCGAACTGCTCGAGAGCGCTGAGCGCGGTTTTAGAGATGGCGACATCTTCCGGCGAGCAGTCTCGCGACTCGATAGTGTCGGAAAGCTCGGTCGCGTTCTCGGAGTCGACCTTACGGCTCAAGGAATCGAGACGAGGCGGTGCGAGTACCCGACGAACCTGAGTAACGGTGACACCAGCGGCAGCTGCGACTTCTTCGTCGGACGGCCGGTAGTCAGCGTGGATAGCAGCCAATTCGCGTTGCGCCCGGAGGATTCCAGGGCGCTTCTCGAAGTCGCCGAGATTCAGGTTCGGATGGTCGATGGCCCGAACGGCGTGCAGCACCTCACGTTGGATCGGCTTGAAGGCCCACTGTCCGAACGTCCCGCAATCTGGGTTGTAGCTGTCGATGGCCCGCATGAGACCAAGCAGGCCAGCCGACTCGAAGTCGGCCCGAGTTTCTGAGCTCGCGGTCCGGCCGAATCGGCGAGCGTATGAACGGACGAGGCCAATATTAAACGAAACGATCTCGCTCGTGATCTGATCGACTGCCCGGCGCAGCAGGCGTAGCTGACGACGGCTGGCAGCGTCGACGCTCTCTGTGTCACCCACCTGTTCGAGGGCTGACTGCAGCTCGGACCGCTTGCGGAACAGGGCGTCGTTGTGACCACGAAAGTCCTGGCTGATGTCGATGGCGGTCATCGACATGTCGATAAGGCTGTGTTGGTTTGGCATTTTTCTCGCACAGCAACTGATCGGTTAAAGAATTGGCAGACTTGAGAAAGTTTACGAACCGAAGAATAGTTGAGCAAAGAGGTGCCGCGAACACGCCGCGATTCCATGCAGGTTCGGGCTGGAGGCGTGGGCGCTCGACGCGGTGTGTGTGCGAGGATTTGAAATTTTTTACGAACCTCCCGGCGTAGCCAGTCGGACTGCGAACTGTTTTTGACACCCCTCGGGGTTGGTTCCAACGGATTGGAGCCACAACAACACACCACTTACACGGAGGTAAGAAAAATGCGTATTAATTCGAATCCCATGGCGATCAACGCCAGCCGCAACCTGTCCATGAATAACGTCAGCTTGGGTAAGTCGCTCGAGAAGCTCTCCTCGGGCTTCCGGATCAACCGGGCGGCCGACGATGCAGCTGGTCTCGTGATCAGCCAAAATCTGCGGGCCCAAGTCAGCGGTCTCCGCCAGGCGACTCGTAACGCTCAGGACGGCATCTCGGTCGTACAAACGGCTGAAGGCGCATTGAACGAAGTTCACACGCTCCTGAACCGTATGCGTGACCTCTCGGTTCAAGCGGCGAACTCCGGCTCCAACGATGCCGATGCTCGAAGCGCCGCCCAGGCCGAGATCAATGCGCTGACATCTGAGATCGACCGGATTTCTGACAAGACGGCCTTCGGCGGGACAAACTTGCTCGACGGCAGCTACGGCAAGTCGCCAGGCCAGCTCTCTGGCTTCGACGCTGACAACAGCGTCGTTCTGTCAACGGGCGCACTGACGGTGGACGGCGAGACGGTCATTGTCCCTGACGGCACCTACACCGGTGCCACCTACGCAGCGACGGTCGAAACTGCTGCCAAGGCTGCCCTCACGGCAGCTGGCAAGATCGACGAAGCTGCTGCGTTCAGTGTCAAGTACGAGGCAGTTGGCGCTGGCGGTGCGATTACGTTCGAAAACAGCGGAACGGCTGCACTCGCAGTGACAAGTGGCGGCGGTCATGCCGTTGCCTCCGGCACCCTTGCTGGGTCCACCGGCACCGGTGGGCAATTCCAGGTCGGTGCAAACGCCGGCGACACGGTGTCGGTTGCTTTGGCTGACACCGATGCCGCAAGCCTCGGCATCGCCAGCCTCGATGTCACCACCGACGCTGGCGCAGCGGCTGCCATGACGGCACTCGATGGCGCCATTAAGTCGGTGGGCGCGACACGCGGTGACATCGGTGCTCTCCAGAACCGGTTTGAGTCCATGATCAACAACTTGCAGGTGACGACCGAGAACCTCGTCGCTTCCGAGAGCCGGATCCGTGATACGGACATGGCGGTGGAGATGACCAACTTCACCAAGAGCCAGATCCTCACCCAGGCCGGCACGTCGATGTTGGCCCAGGCCAACCAGGTGCCTCAGACGGTGCTCTCACTGCTGCGGTAATTCGTCCCTTCGAACACGGGAACTTGGAGGGGTCCGGTCCATGAGGGCCGGGCCCCTTCGTCAGTTGTCGGGTCCGGCGTAACCCGCTGACTCGCACATGCCCTGAATAGCACCCACGCTGACCCCGAACACGCCGATTGGAACAGACCATGGAAATCGCAGGTATCGACGCCGGCCAGATCGTCGCCAGTCTGATGCAGATTGAAGAGCGCCCACTTCTGCTCTTGGAGTCGCGCAAGGAGGCAGCGGCGACCGCTGTCAGCGCAATCGCCCGTGTGAAAAATGGGGTGGAATCGTTCCGCCTTGCAGCAACCCGCCTCTCGAGTGTCAGTTCGTTCGACCGATACAAAACCTCAGTTTCGCAACCGGACGCGGTGGTGGCCAGCGTGTCTGGTGCAGCCTTCAATAGCTCGATCTCCTTCTCCGTTGATCAACTTGCGCGGGCCCATGGCCGACGTTCGCTGTCCACGGTCGCGTCCGACTCGATCCCGGTCACCAACGATTCGGCCATCGCCATCGCCGCTGGAACACTGGGCATCGGTGTCAACACGATTCGAGCTGGCGTAGGACTCGCGGCTGGCACGGTGCAGTTCGACGTCACCCAGTCGTCGGCCGGGGGATCGTCCGTGGGCAGTTCGCCGCTGGCATCGTCGACCGTCGTCAGTGCCGCGAGCGACGCAATCGCTGTCGACGTGAACGGCACTGCCTTCAACATTAAAATCGCTGCGGGGACCTATGACCAGCAAGGTCTGACACAGGCCGTCCAGGATGCGCTCGATGCCAGTGGAGCCGCGGCAACCGCTTCGCTCGACAGCACGGGTGCCCTATCACTGACGACGATTCGCGAAGGTTCGTCGGCTTCTTTGCAGATCACGGGTGGAACGGCGCTGGCCTCGGTGGGTCTTGGCGTCGACGCGTTGGCCCATGTCGGGACCGATGGCATCGTCGACATCGGCGGAACGATCACAACCGTCACGCAGGCCGAGGCCGGTCAGGCTGTAGCCGCGGACACCGGGGCAGGCACGCTCGACGTTGTTCTCTCCGGTGGGTTGCGCGTCGGATCGACTTCAATCGCCGTCGTCTCGACGGGCGATCGCTCTCTTGCCAGCGTCGCAGCGGCGATCAATACTGCCGGCGGCGGGATAAGTGCTGCTGCTGTCAAGGTGAGTGCCGGCGCGTGGCGCCTCCAGCTCAATGCGACGGCAACCGGAAAAGTCGGCCACATCGCCTTTGACGGATCTGTACTCACTGGCATTGGTGGACTCGTCGAGTCCTCGGCCGCCCAGAACGCGGTGATCCGCATCGGCGAAGGAGCAGGTGCGTACGACGTCGAGGCATCGGGCAACACATTTACCAACGTGATCAGTGGTGTGACCTTCACTGTTCAGGCTCTCACAACGACACCGGTCACCGTTGGTGTCGAACGCAATGACTCCGCAGTCGCTGACGACGTCGCCAACCTCGTGTCAAACGCGAACTCGCTGCTTGCCGAACTGAGGGTGCAGACGCGCCACGATGTCACCGCAGGGACGAAAGGAGCGCTCGCGGGTAACGGCGTGATTCGCCGTCTGACTCAGCAGATTCGCGACTCGCTCGGCGGCCAAGTCGAAGGCGTGTCGTCGGCGCTGCCGTCAACGGCTGGCATCCAATTGACCAGAGATGGTTCGTTCACGTTTGACAAGGCGACGTTTCTCACAGCAGTGGCCGACGACCCAGCATTGATCTCACGCCTGTTTGGCCAAGGAGGCACTGACACTGGAAACGCTGTGTTCGCGTCTGCTGACGCGAATACCCTGCACGGTGACTACGTCGTTGAAGTGGCGACCGCGGCGACTCGGGCGACATCTGCGGTGATGTTCGCCGGCGGAGCCCTCGTCAGCCGTATTGGTGTTCGCGCCGGCAGTGTGACGGCGACATACGACGTGACTTTTGGTCAGAGCACTGATCAGATTATCGAAGGACTCAATGAAGCAATCGCTGGTGCCGGCCTCGACGTCATTGTCGAAGCCGATGGAACTGGTCTCAGCCTGCGTGCTGAACGTTGGGGTAAGGCTGGCGACTTCGAGCTCAACGCCAATGTGCTTGGTGCGGGCGTCTGGGCAGCGCATTCGGGCACCGACGTGGCGGGCACGATCGACGGCATTGCAGCAACAGGGATCGGGCGACGGCTGTCGTTGAACGCGCTTGTTGACTCCAACGCAGCCGGGTTGCAGATCGACATCGAAGGTGGCGTGTCAGGTTCTCTTGGTGCCGTGGAATATCGACCCGGCATCGCAGCTCGCATCGTTGAAGTCGCCACGTTGATGATGAAAGCGGAGAACGGCTCCCTGACCAGCGCCACCACGTTTGCGCAAAGACGAGTCACAGATTTTGGTGACCAGATCACGCGTCTCGAAGACCGTCTGGCGATGCGTGAAACGAACCTTTTGCGGCAGTGGTCAAACCTCCAGACATTGCTCGGCGGCCTGGAGAACCAGAACACCTACATCCGCGGCCAGCTCGAAGGTCTCACGAACAACTGGCTCTGAGTCAGATCCATTCTTCACCGCCCATCAATTTTGCAGACCCTGGTGGCGGAAACGGATGAACTGCGAACTATCTCTCACATCGCCACCCGGCCAGGAGAACCAACTATGTATTCCCCCGACACCATGCTCGATCGTTTTGCGACGGACAGCCTGCAGACAGCTGGCGGCCCGAAGATCGTCATCATGTGCTTCGATCGGCTTGACCGTGATCTTTTGACCGCGCTCATCGCTATGGAGGAGAACGATCACTTTGAAACGAATCGATTACTCGGACACGCACAGGAACTCCTCGGCGAGATGGCCGACATGCTCGATCTTGAGATCTGGGAACATGCGAATGCACTGCTGTCGGTGTACGACTATGTCTTGCGTCTGCTGGCCCAGGCCAACGCATCGAAAAATCCCAGCTTTGTACTGGAAGCACAGCGGCTGATGACCGAGATCGGTGACGCATTCCGCCAGGCAGCAGCGTCGGCGCCGGCCACGACGGTCGCCGCACACGGAAACGACGTCATCGATGGTCCCCGTCTGTACGTGCAGGCATGACAGCACCGACCACCTTGGCTCTCGACGATCATGCTTGTTGGATCGTCGTTCTCGAAGACCTCGAATGGCTTCTTCAGCGTCAATCGGAGTCGTTGGACGATGGGTTCGATGACGTTGATGGCATCAACGAGTTGTTGTTTCGGCCGACTGTCGCGATGCCTCAGATGCCGCGGGCGCTCGAAGGTCGGGCCCGGCGTTTGATGGAGGCCACCGATCACCTGATCGAACGAGCGCGTCTCATGTCGGACGAAGCAGCGCCGCGTGGTCGCAACGTGCAACACCGTCCTGTTGCTCGCTCGACTGCTCCGTCGTACTTCGACCGCAGGGCCTGAAATCCGTCGCGCTATGTCGGTGACTGACTTTGCAGTGGTACTTGTGAGCGCGGGGGTACTGACGCTGGTTGCTTCGAGCATGCTCATGTCGGTGACGCGGCCCACGATGGCCTGGAAGGGCCGACATCAGCGTGCTCGAAGCAAACGTGCGGGCCCCGTTCTTTCGATCCAGGCAACGCATCGACCGCTCATGGCGAGCGGTCCGGTCGGTGGGCCATTACCCGCAGCCCTTCCACCGGCACCCGATGTGGCCCCACTGATTCCTACGTTTGGTCGACCTCATCGACAAATGAATTTTCTCCAGGACATTCATGGCCGAGCCGAGGAAGTTGCAGAGGCCGTGGAAACGATCGAGCGCCTGCTCGACACCGACCCTCACCTCCTCGCAAGGTTGATGATGGACTGGATTCAAGAACCGGATACCCCTGACAGCATCGATGGCACCGTATGAGCATGGTCGACCGCGTCGACCGCGTCGACCGCGTCGACCGGGCGGTGTCGTTCACAGCGCCCGCCTTCACCGTGGCCCAGTCACTACGTGACCCGCATCGTGAGGCATCTGAACTTGCAGCACGGCGTCGAGACTCCGGCTTTGACGAGGGCTACTGCAGCGGCTGGGCATCCTCTGAGACTGAGGTGGCGGCGGCTATTGACGATCACCGGCGCAGTGCGGCCCGTCTCGATCAGTGCGCAGCGGTTTTCGACCAGGCCGCTGCAGATCTCGGCCGTCGCGATTGCCTGGCACTCGAGGAGGTCGAGCACGATGTCGTGACACTCGCCGCAGCCCTCGCCGCGGAGATCGTCGGACGAGAACTCAACGCCGTTGACCAACCTGTACTCGATGCACTCGCTCGAGTTGCACGATTGTTGCCTGAGCGCGGCATCCCAACGCTGCGAGTTCACCCTGACGATGCCGAGACCGCCCGAGAGGCAGTCGATGCAGATCTCGTGCGCTGGAACGGTGAGGTCGAATTCCTCGCAGACAGCAGCGTCGAACGTGGCGGCTGCGTCGTTGATCTGGGTCCCTGTCGCATTGACGGCCAGATCAGCTCAGCTATCGCCCGTATGCGGGCAGAACTCGGGTGAAGATTCCTCGTTCAAACCTCCTTGCGCCTTTCGGAAACTCTGCACAGTTAGCCCTGTGAGTATCAGTCCGATTTCCGACAACGCCACGATGACACTGCATCGAGCACTGGACGCGTTGAACCAACGGCAGCAAGCAATCGCTTCGAACGTGGCAAACCTCGAGACCCCGGGCTATATCGCTCGCGAAGTGTCGTTCGAGGCGAGCCTGCGTTCAGCAGCACGCATTGGCAGTCCAGAGGACGCTGACGTGTCGGTCAGCAAGTCCCTTGCGCCGACCCGGCTGAACGGCAACAACGTCAACATCGACATGGAGCTGCTCGCTGGCTCTGAGACCGCATTGCAGCAACAACTCGTGGTGCAGGGCTTGAACGCTAAATACCAAATGCTCCGAACCGCAATCACCGGCCGCTGAATTCGACTGAACGGACCTCGAAATGTCAGAAATGTTCTCCGCACTCGATGTTGCCCGATCAGGCATGGGTGTCTACAAGACCTGGTTGAACGCCGTGGCCGACAACGTCGCCAACATCGACAACGTGTCTGCCACGAGCGACGCGGCGTTCCGCGAGCGGTTCATTCTGGTGACATCCGCCGAAGATCCCTATGGCGCCCAAACCGGCGGTGGCTCTCGGGTGGCAGGTGCAATCTTTGGCGACCCGAACGGACGAGTGCTTTACGAACCGACAAACCCGCTGGCCGATGACAACGGGATGGTCCGCCGTCCAGACATCGATCTCGGCGAGCAGATGGTCTACATGCAAGTCGCTCAACGCGGATACCAAGCCAACATCAACACATTCGAACGAGCACGAG
>JBLIKS010000018.1:0-19635 GCA_047635555.1 Candidatus Azotimanducaceae bacterium | reverse complement strand
CAGGGGGAGCTGTGAAATCGGCGGGGGGAGCTGTGACCCACACCAGAAATTCGACGTTGCCATCAGCGCCGGTAATGGGCGAGACGGCCCAGTCAACGATCGAGCATCCGGCGGCCACGAAGGCG
The DNA here is from genome assembly GCA_047635555.1 of Candidatus Azotimanducaceae bacterium. Classification (GTDB taxonomy): domain Bacteria; phylum Actinomycetota; class Acidimicrobiia; order Acidimicrobiales; family Ilumatobacteraceae; genus Ilumatobacter_A. The sequence goes on along the minus strand of JBLIKS010000018.1, from coordinate 19,510 downwards.
TCGGCGACCTCGCCCTTCACGCGTTCATGGATGGCCGGATCGGTGATGATGCCGCGACCTTTGCCCACTTCGGACCGGCCAGCTTCGAACTGCGGTTTCACGAGCATCACCATGGGAGCATCAGGTTGGCACACCGAGACCAGTGCGGGAATGACCAACGTCAGTGAGATGAACGACAGGTCACCAACAACGATGTCGACGCGTCCCCCGATGTCGTCGGCGCTGATGTGGCGAACGTTGGTCCGCTCCATGTTGATGACGCGGCCATCGGCACGGAGTCGTTCATGAAGTTGGCCATGCCCGACATCGAGTGCAACAACCTGGCGGGCGCCGCGCTGCAAAAGACAATCAGTGAAGCCGCCGGTCGATGCACCGGCATCGAGCGCCCGGAGGCCCGACACGTCGAGTTGAAATCGTTCGAGCGCGCCCTCAAGTTTCTCTGCGCCCCGACCGACGAATCGAGCGGGCGGACCTTCAATAATGACCGCGTCACCTGGTGCGACCTGGCGCGAACCCTTGTCTGCAATCGACCCGTTGACCAAGACGCGGTTGGCCGCAATCATGCTCTGCGCTTCGGTACGACTGGACGTGAGTTCACGACGGACCAGCTCGGCATCCAGCCGCCGACGGGGCGCCATGATGTCAGTTCAGTTCGAGCGTGCGGAACGCTTCGTGGCGATCTTGCGGACGCCCGACGAACCGACTGCTGCCGATTTTTTGGCGGCGGTCTTCTTGTTGGCCGGAGCTTTCTTGGCAGGCGCCTTCTTGGCCGGAGCCTGCTTCTTGGCCGAAGCTTTCTTGGCCGAAGCTTTCTTGGCCGGAGCTTTCTTGGCCGAAGCTTTCTTGGCCGGAGCCTGCTTCTTGGCCGATGCTTTTTTGGCCGGAGCTTTCTTGGCTGGCGCCTTTTTGGCGGCCGGAGCTTTCTTGGCAGACGGGGCCTTCTGCTTATCGTTGGCCCCAACACGGGCGGCAAGCTGCTCGGCGAGATCTTCGAAGCGATCTTCCAGCTCGTCGAAACGTTCCGACATCCAGGCGACTTGCTTGGCAACTTCGCGCTGCACGGTCTCGGTGACTTTCTCCGTGGTCTGCTTGCCGCGCTCGATGAGCTGGGCGATGACCTTGTCGGCCTCGTTCTTTTGAACGTCGCCTGCCTTCACAAGCTTCTGGACAATTTTCTCGGCTTGCTTTCGTGTTGGCTCGGAGAATTGTATGCCGGCGTCGATCAGCTTCTGAATGGGTGAAGTGGCCATACCGCCAGCGTACTCGCCAGGTGTTGATCCTGGCTCGATTGAGCACTTACCCAAGCAGGAGGGCCGCAAGGGCGCCAAGATCCAAGAGGTCGAAGTCGATGACCAGTTCGTCGAGGCTCGCCAGGTCGTCGGCTGGGCCAATCACCCCCGACCGGACCAGCGCGAAGCGACAGCCAATCCGAGCAGCCATGAGGCCGTCAGTCTCTGGCCGGTCCCCGACCATCACCGCAGTTGCCGGATCGAAGGGTGCGTTATCCGTCGAAAGATGCCGCGCGATTGCTTGGGCCATCGGGGCGTGCGGCTTGCCAGCGATCGTCGGTACAGCGTTCCCTGCAGTGGCGACCGCCGCCAGAATCGAACCTCCACCAGGTTCGAGGCCGCGCGGTGTGGGATATGTACTGTCTGAGTTGGTGCCAACGAGTCGGGCGCCGGAGTGGATTGCGGCCGCAGCAGCAGCGAGGCGTTGGTAGTCGAAATCGCGATGCAGCCCGACCAGCACGGCATCGAAGCCGCCGTTGCGACCGTCGACGGTGCCGTCGTTGAGCACCGCAATTGCTCCGCTCGCTTCGACTGCCTCGACGATCCCTGGCCCGCCGGTGACCAGAACACGTTCGCCCGGCTGAACGAGAAGGGCTGCTGCGACCGACGAGCTGATGACGTCACCATCGGCCGGGATACCAATGGCTTCCAACGATGCCTCGTGCTCCGCGATCATCGCTGCGGAGTTGTTCGTCACAAAGACGACGCGGCGGCCAGCAGCGCGGAGTGCGGCGATGGCTTCGACGGAGCCGGGAATGGGCTCGTGGGCCAGCCAGACCACTCCATCGAGGTCGCACAGCACCGTCTCGATTTGCTTGGTCTCGATCTGCTTGATGGAAACCGGCTCGATTCGCATCTCGGCATCGTGGCAGATCACTGGCATGCTGGAGGAGTGCCACGCTTCACTCCGTTCCCCGCACTGCGCTACGCCGATCGCCAGATCGACGACCTGATCGCTCCGCCGTACGACGTCCTCTCACCCGCTGATATCGACAACCTGAACAATCGGCATCAGTTCAACATCACGCACGTCGATGTCCCACGTGAGTCCGACGGCGACGGCCGCTATGACCAAGCCGGCAAGGTCCTACGCGAGTGGATCGATGCGGGCGTCCTCGAGTTCGACGACGCCCCCACGTTCACGATCTACCGAATGCGTTTCACCGATGCCACGGGTGCTGCCCGAGACATCGCCGGCGTGCTCGGTGGCCTTGAAGTCGTTGACGAAGGCGCTGGTGGCGTTCTGCCCCACGAAAGAGTCACGCCCAAGGCCTCGACTGACCGCCTCGATCTGACACGTGCAACCGGGGCCAACATGTCGCCTGTGTGGGGCCTGTCGCTCGCTGACGGCCTGACCGAATTGCTTGGCGAGCCTGGCGAATTGCTGTCGTCGGTGACTGTTGAAGGTGTCGAACACATCATCGAACGCGTTGCCGACGCCGAGCGCGTTGCAGCGATTGCTGCCAAGGTCGGTTCAGATGACGTCCTGATCGCCGACGGCCACCACCGCTACGGCATCAGCCGGACGTTCCGTGACGAAGTGCGCAGCCAAGGCCTCGCTGGGTCGCCTGCTGAAGACACACTGGCATTCGTCAGCGAGTTGGTCGCCGACCAGCTCAGCGTCGAGGCCATCCACCGCCTCTACAGCGACATCTCGTTCGACGACCTCGTTGCTGTCCTCGACACGGCGTTCGATCGCAGCGATGCCGGCACGCCGTCGGCGACAACGTTGGCTCAGATGAACGAACGGGGCGCACTGTGCCTCATTGGACCCGATGGCAACGGCCAATGGCTCACTCCGAAGAACGGTGTTTTTGATGATGTCCGCTCGCTTGATGGGGCTTGGCTCGAGCATGTCCTTGGCGACACACCGCACAGCGTCACGTACCAGCACGGCGTCGATCACGTCGTCGAAGCAGCGACCGGTGGCCGAGCAACTGCGGCAGTACTGATCCGTCCGGTCAGCGTCGCCGAAATCGAGCGCACCGCTCGTGAAGGGCTGCTGATGCCCCCGAAGTCAACGTTCTTCACGCCGAAGCTGCGCACCGGCCTCGTGGTCCGCAGCGTCACCTGACTCAGCGGTCGGCGCGGTGGAGCGCCTTCGCGACAACTTTGAGAACGTCAGGGTCGAGACCTAACCCGAAGTGGCTGCTCTGGACTTCGACATTGTTGGTGGCCGGATCGGGGTCGACGCATGCCTGCCACGACACGACACCGTCGTTGCGGCTGTAGATCGACGTGACCGGTCGCGTAATTGGCCGGGCCGATCGTTCGATGATCTGTTCTTCGATCGCATCCCGCTGCGGCGACTGCTGACTCATCGATGTCGCGGTGTGTCGCGGCCCGTAGAGCGGTGTGCCAAACGTGACGACACTGCCCACCAATTCGGGCCGGTCGCGCGCCACCTCGCGAGCGATGACGCCTCCGAGACTCCAGGCAACGAGCGACACACGCTCGCCGACCTTGCGGTGGCGTTGTTCGACATTGTCGAGTGTCTGGCGGAGTTGCGTCTCCACGTCGCCGGTGTTGACGCCGAGCCCCCAACCACTCACCTGGTAGCCCAGGCGGGCGAGATATGAGCGCACGATGATCGTCGACGAATCATTCGTGCCGAACCCTGGCAGTACGACGACGTGGCGACCTTCGCCACGGGGCTGGCGCGACACGCTCAGCGCATTGAGCGCAAGCCGCATGGGTTCGCGTGCAACACGCAGTTCACGGATGCGGCTGAACTGGTCGGGAATCGGAAAGTTGGGGATTTCCGTCAACGGCATCAGGTCAGTATCGCCTTGACGAAAATTCTTGTCCACGCCGGCCCCCATCGCCTCTTCGCCAGGCCTGTTCGCCAAGCCCTTTCGCCAAGCCCTTGTCATGCCGTCAAGAGTTCTGCGGCCTGGGCGAGCAGCGACCGCACGGTCTTGGAGCGGCGGGCGGGTACGACACGTTCGGCAATGAGTTCGGTCCGGCTCTGGGTGGCCCCACCCGACCGGAAGAATCGACGCTCGACTCGGCCGACCACTGCCACGTCAGCGCCGCTGACGAGTGTGGCAAGAAGTGCGCTACTCGGTTCGTGCAGTGCCACGGGGACCGACGCGTTGACGGCGCGTCCATCACGTTCGATCGATGTCGAGACATCGAACTGCGCGACATCGGTCCCAGCCGGGAGCGAGCGGACAACTGCGTCGTTGATGATCGTGCCGTGGATGACGGCGAGGTTGATGTTCATGGTTTCCTCCACATGCGTTCGGTTCAGCAGTGGGGAGAGTCGGTATGGGCCACCTTAAAGAAGGCCTGTCACAGAGATCTTCGGCGGCGACCTCTACTTCAACACTGACGCCGAATTCGCGAGAGTCGACGGGTGGCGGGCTACGCAGTATTTTGCGGCGGTCGCCGTCGTGGGGGTGCACGTTGAGCTCGTTGTTTGCGGCGGTCTTGATATGGCCGCAGTCAAGAGTTTCGCCTCCATCGAAGAGGATGACGATTCATCGACAGCAACGGGCCGACCCGGCGTTGGGCGGCACCCTCGGCGGTCGTTCGCCGTAGCGTGATTATGCGCTACTACGGTGATCGCCAGATGACAAGGTTTGCCAAGTCAGCTCGTGTCTTGTCTTTGACCACGATGAACGTGTCGTTGCCAAACGAGCTGAAGATCTTCGTCGATGAGCGGGTCTTTCACGACGGCTATGGGTCGACCAGTGAGTACGTGCGAGATCTGATCCGACGCGATCGCGAACGAGGCCACCTCCGCGATCTCGTCCTCGAAGGAGCGAACTCGAGCCCCGGTGTTGTTGCCGAAGCCGAGACATCCCAGCCAGCCTCCAAGATCCCAAAGCCTGACCCGGATTCGCGGCACTACAACCTCCTCCACGGCCCCGAAGTAGTCGGCCACATCCTTCGCCGCATCGCTGCGGAATGATCGCCGGTCTTACGGCTGGGTCAACTCAATGAGCCGGCTGTCGGCAAGCGCCGCTGATCGAACCTTTGCGATCTCTTGGTACTTCGGATCCGCCAGTTTATCGATGAAATGTTGGCGGGTCGGATAGCTGACAAGGATCGCCAGGTCCCAGTCCTCGTCACCGATCACCGTGCGGTGCGCGGAGCCGAGCCAGACCGGCTTGCTGGCGTACTGCACCCCGGCTTCATGATTCAACGCGCCGTAGCGCCAGAACGCGTCGCGCCCGCTCATTTCGTCGACTCCGCAGCCAGGTAGCGCGCGTTCGCGGAATCGTAGGAGGTTCAACATCGTCACTGGTTCGTCAGGGTCCGCGGCGCGCATCGCGTTCATCACGGTCTGGTCGGGTTCGACATGGGACATGTTGCAGTTGTATCCGATGTTCGACCAACTTTGTCCGGCGAGCGAGGTCACGCGGATGGAGATGTTGATCGCAATGTGCAACTGCTACCGCCTGACGTGACGATCTGACATCGCCAGATTGCAGGATGTCGAATCAGAGGTGCCACGAAAGCCGCCGGTGTCACCCACTGAGAATTCATCGGGCCCGATCAGATCGTCGACGCCGCACCCTTGCAGGCCCGATTGCGTTGGCGGCCATGCGGGCCTTCATCAACACGTTGCCCTGGTCGGCGAGTGGACTACGGCCAGCGGCGATCTCTTCGGCCTATCATTTCGATCTCGCAGTGAGAAACGAAAGCGAAACTCGGCTGCGAACGGAAGACTCGGTGGTTGTAGGAGGTTGGCGATATCCAATGGCGACCGACAATCGACGTATCTGGGTGCAGCGTTTCGTTGTCGTTGCGATCTGGACCACCGCGGTCGTGTTGTGGCGGAACTATCAGTCAGCCAATGACCTGAGTGCCACGGGTACGGCCCAGCAGTTCATCGACAGTGTGGGGAGCGCCTGGTGGGGCATCCTCGCTTTCGTTGGCGTGTACCTCGCCCGCCCAATCGTCCTTTTCCCTGCATCCGTGCTCACCATCGTCGGCGGCGTGTTGTTCGGACCGTTCGTCGGTGTTATCGCCGCGATCATCGGCGCCAACCTGTCAGCCAGCCTTGCGTTCGCTATCGGGCGCAGCCTCAGCGCGAAGATTGACGTCACCGCCAGACTCGACAACGACCAGCAGTCGTTCATCGCACGCTGGTCAGAGCGAATGCGCGACAACAGCTTCGAGACCGTCCTCCTGACACGCTTTCTCTTCCTGCCCTACGACCTTGTCAACTACGCGGCCGGTGCACTGCGCATCAAATTCGTCCCCTTCATCACCGCCACCGCAATCGGATCGCTGCCGGGCACGATCTCGTTTGTGCTGCTCGGTGCGTCGCTCGACCGCGTCGATCAAGGTGTCGATGGCCTCAACCCCTACGCACTCGTTGCCAGCGTCGTCATCTTCGTCGCCAGCCTCGTGGTCGCACGTACCCTCAAGCAGCGGGACAAGCACCTCGTCGCAATCAGCACCACGCTCCCCCTCGAACAGGACACCCCATGATCGGACATGACCCAACAAAGACCTACAAGGCTGCGGTCATCGGCGCCGGTTCGGGCGGGCTGACCATGGCGGTCGGCCTGTCCAACTTCGGCCATGACATCGTGCTGATCGAGGGCGACAAGGTCGGCGGCGACTGCACAAATGTCGGTTGCGTCCCATCGAAGGCCCTGCTACACGCTGCACTGGTCAGCGAGGACAACCCACTCGGCTGGGTGCGCACGAAGCGCGACGATCTCGCGCGACGCGAAGACCACGAGATGAAAGACCACGACAAGATCCATCTCGTGCGCGGCTGGGCGAAGCTCACCCCGAAGTCGGGCGACCACCACGTCGTCATCGTCGACGGCCCCGACGGCCAGGTCGAAGTGCATGCCGAGAACGTGATCGTCAGCGGCGGATCCAAGCCGATCGTCATCCCGATCGAGGGTCTCGGCGCCGATCGTGTTCTGACGAACGAGAACATCTTCGAAATGGAGTCGGTCCCCAACACAATCGTGTTGGTCGGGGGCGGCGCGATCTCGATCGAGATGGCCACAGCGTTCGGCGACCTCGCCAGCACCGTACACATCGTCGAATTGGCCGATCGCCTCATGGGCAACGAAGATCCGCTCGTTTCCAGCACAATGCAGGCCGTCTTTGAATCTCGTGGAGTCCACGTGCACCTCGGCACCTCGATCGACAAGTTCGACGAGGCCACGCAGACCGTTCACCTCACGAACGGTCAGACCATTGCCAGCGTCGACAAGGTCCTCATCGGGATTGGTCGTCGCCCGGCGTTCGGTGACCTCGGGCTAAAAGAAGCGGGCGTCGAAAGCACCAAGAGCGGCGTTGTCGCCGACACCTGGGGCCGAACGTCAGTCGACGGGGTATACGCCGTTGGCGACATCACGGGCAACACCGCAACGACACACGGTGCGAACTCCTTCGCCCGTCGCACGATTCGCGCAATCGCACTTCCCCTCCCCAAGGTCGGTAACCCACGAGTCATCCCAAATGCCGTGTACAGCCGCCCCCAGATCGCCTCGGTCGGCCTCGCCGTTGCCGCAGTCGACGCCATGGCGCCAGGCGGGCGCAAACGCTATGTAAAGCAACTCACAGATATCGACCGCGGCTACACCGACGACCTTGAGCACGGATTCATCGCGGTCGACGTCGAGCGGTTCACCGGCAAGATTCTGCGCGCCGTCATCGTCGGGCCCAGTGCCGCAGAAATGATCGGAATGTTCACGATCATGATCGACCACGGCATCGGTCTCCGCAAACTGTTCGGCACGGTCCACCCGTACCCCTCGTACTCGCAGGTCATAGGTTTCATCGCCGATGAGTTCGCCACCGAAACGTTCCGCCGCCTTCCCCAAGAGTGGTTTGCACTCACCAAAGCCAAGATTGCCAACCGTTTCAAGAAGTAACTGGTGCTGTGGTCACCGTGCGGCGCGAGAATGCGCTGGTCCAACTGGTGATCGGTATCGGTATGGTCGTGCTCGCATGGTTCGCCTTTCGCACACTGCACTGAGCACCCGTTGACCAGATCGGACGTTCGGCTTCTCGCGTGTGATCTGGACGGAACGTTGTTCGGCCCCGACCATCTCCTGTCACGGCGGACCATCGCTGCGGTGCAGCATGCTGTTGCCGCTGGCATCCACGTCGTAGCAGCCACAGGCCGATCGACGACGTCAGCGGTCCCGCGCCTGCGTCCTGCCGAGGTCATCACCACCGCGGTCTGCTCGAACGGTTCGTTGATCCACGACATGTTGAGCAGCGACACGGTTCGGTTCCCGATCGAACCAGCTCACGTCGACCGGTTCTTCGCAGCCTTGACCGCCATCGACAACCGGTACGCGTTCTGTTGGGAAACCGACCACGGCAACGGGTGGGACGCAAGAAGCGCTGCGCGAACACCTCGTCCCCTTGCTGGTTGATCCGTTGACCGTGTCGACGAGTGGCGTACAGTTCGTTGAAGTCACCGGCGAGGGCATCACCAAGGCATCGGCACTCGCTCATCTGTGCACCGACTGGGGCATCGAGCCGGCGCAGGTCATTGCGTTCGGCGACAACCACAACGACGCAGCAATGCTCAAGTGGGCTGGCCACGGCGTTGCAATGGGCAACGGTTCGAGCCTCGCGTTAGAGGCTGCCGACGAAGTCATCGGCAGCAACGCCGACGATGCCGTTGCGGTGTTCATCGAATCGCTGCTCGCCCGCAACTGACCACTACGTTCGACCTCATGACATTGAAATGGGGAATCGCAGCAACCGGTGGCATCGCGTCGAAGATGGCAGCGGCGCTCCAGACACTCGACGATGCCGAAATCGTGGCAGTCGGATCTCGATCCCATGAGTCAGCAACCACATTCGCCAACAAATTCGGAATCCCACAGGCTCACGGCAGCTACGCCGATCTGTTCGCAGATCCGAATGTCGACATCGTCTACATCGCCTCGCCCCACAGCCACCATCGCAACATGGCCATCGCTGCACTCGACGCTGGCAAGCACGTGCTCTGCGAGAAGGCCTTCGCCGTCAACACGACGGAGGCCACCGAGATGGTCGACGCCGCGCGTCGCAACAATCGCTTTTTGATGGAGGCGATGTGGACCTGGTTCATCCCTGGCAACATCGAACTCAAGCGCCGTATCGCCGATGGAGCAATCGGCAAGGTGCTCACCGTCGACGCTGACTTCTGCCTCGATATCCCTGCCACTGACGGACGCCACCGACGCTCCGACTTGGCCGGTGGCGCACTTCTCGACCTCGGTATCTACCCGGTCACGTTCGCGTGCCATGTACTCGACGAGTATCCCGACAATGTCAGGGCAATGGGGCGCCTCACCCAGTCAGGTGTCGACGCGACGCTCGCCGGTGTTGCTTCGTTTCCCAGCGGTGCGCTCAGCACCTTCCAGACGTCGCTCGACGGCAAGAGCGGCCTGAGCGCGCGAATTGTCGGCACGGTTGGCCGTATCGAGGTCGAGGCACCGTTCTGGTACGCGTCGGCGTTCACTGTGTATCGCGCTGGTGGAACTGCCGAGCGGGTCGAGATCCCCAACAATGGGCTCGCTCACGAAGCCGCACACGCAATGGAACGCATCGCTGCAGGGCACCTTGAGAGCGACGTGGTCACGCTCGATCATTCGTTGCAGACGATGCGTCTGCTCGACGAGATCCGCGCCCAGGTCGGTGTGATCTATCCGTCCGAAACTTGAGCGGCCTGGCTGCGCCCGAGCGGATCCAGATCCGACGCCACAGTCTCTTGGATGACCAAGACCCCCGCCTTCGGGCTGTCGTTCGGGGCCTTGTTCGGGATGAATCCCGATCAAGACCCCTTGTCGGCCGCGGAATCAGCGGGATAGTCGGCGAACGACGCCTTGAACACGCCCTGGTGCAAGAGCACCGTGGCAGCGTGCAGCCCCGTCTCGACGTCGGTGACGGTGGTTTCGGTCCACCACGACTCGACGCGGCGCGACTGACCGATGCCAACGACCTGGTGATCGAGTTGATAACTCCGGCCAACGAACACCGGTCCGTTGACGTAGCGAACTTCGAGGTCGATGAACAGCCCGACGGACGGACGCCTCACGGGGAGGTGCGGGCCGTGTTTGTGGGCAAGCACCGACAGCATCTCGGTCGGCACAATCGGTGTTCCCCACGGGCTGTCGCCCTCGGCGTCGTACCAGCTGCATGGCTCGGTGATCTTGTCGAGCTTCTGCTGCAGGGTGAAGGGGTAGAGCGGACCGTTGTGATCGTCAAACCCGATGGTGACCACGTGCGGGTCGCGGCCCTGCAACGTGTCCATACCAATGGAAATCTGATCGATGATGTGCAGCTCGCCTGGGTCGCTCTGACCGCGCTTGCGGCGCTCGTCGAGGTCAGTCACATCGTCGCGCCCGACCGATGCGGTCCCGGTCAGCACTGGCGTCCCATCGGCCTTCTCAGCACCGATCGTCGCAGCCCCAGCCGTTAACGGCGTCAGCGCCGGACGGACCTCTTCGCCTTCGACGACCATATTCAGAAAATGTGAGCTGATGCAGCCGTCTTCGAACCAACGCTGACCCCACAGGCAGACCCCGAGCGGATCGAACTGGCTGAAGTGTGTCGGCCCCTCGATCGGCGCACCGACCAGGCCGAGCTTGTCGGCGGTGTCGCCGTCGTGGACGCTTGTCTGCCCGCCGATGTCTTGCTGAGCCAGCATCTGCGCTGGCGCCCGGATGGGCCCAACAAGTGAAATCAGAGTGTCAAAGGCCATAGACGACATTCTGCCCGCGCCGCGCTCTACCGCAGTAGTCGAGACATCGCCGAGCGAACCGGTGCCTCGTCGACACCCGTGACGACTTCAACACCATGTGCGCTGTCGAGAATGAAGGTCAAGCCCGTAAGCGCCTTCTTGTCGCGGCGCATCAGAGCCAGCAGTTCGTCGGCATCGAGGCCGGGCGGCGGCTGTGTCATGAGGTCGTACTCGCCGGCAACGACATCGCGATGCTGCTGGACCCGCGTCGCGTCGATGCGACCCATCTCGAACCCGAGTTCGGCTGCATAGATCAGACCGATCGCCACCGCTTCACCATGGGCAAGTTGATGGCCGGTCGCGATTTCCAGTGCGTGTGCAAAGGTGTGGCCGTAGTTCAAAAGCGCTCGACGCCCACCTTCGCGCTCATCAGATGCAACAACCTCGGCCTTGATTTCAATGCAACGCGCGACCCGCTCTTCGAGGTCCATTGCGAGCAAATCGTCGCCCGTCAAAAAGTGGTACTTCGCCATCTCGCCGAGGCCGCACCGCATTTCGCGGGGCGGCAGCGTGTCGAGGAACTCCAGGTCGCAGAGCACCCCGGACGGCTGCCAATAGGCCCCCACGAGGTTCTTGCCCTCAGGCAGGTTGACGCCGGTTTTGCCACCGATTGCGGCGTCGACCATGCCGAGCAGGCTCGTCGAGACGTGCACGACAGGAATGCCGCGGTGCCACGACGCTGCAGCGAACCCGGCGACGTCGGTAACCATGCCGCCGCCCACGCCGATGACGACGTCGTGGCGCGTCAGGCCCATTGCGGCGAACCCACTCATCAACGTCGCAATCGTGTCGAGCGTCTTCGCGTTTTCTCCTTGGCCGATGATGAACGTGGTGATCTCGACACCGGGCAGCTCAATTTCGGCGGGGATGCCGACTTGTGTGACAACCGCTGCTCGCTTGGCCGTCGATGGGAGCAGTGTTGCCAGTTCGGCGACGACGCCGCGACCGACAACGACGTCGTAGGAACGATCGGCAAGCGGGACGGTCAGCCGGCGCATCGCAACACCGCCTGAGCAACTTCGTTGATGCTGCGATGGTCGACTGACACGACAGCGTCGGCCACTTCGGTGTACAGAGCTTCACGATCGGTATACATCTGGCGGAGCATCCCCTCGGGGTCGTCGTCGAGGAGTGGACGGTGGACACCGTTTTTGACACGTGTAACGAGCAGCTCAACGTTGGCGAGTAGCCACACCACATGGGCATCGCTCTCGGTCAGTGCGCAGCGGTTGGCTTCAGCGAGCACAACTCCGCCCGCCGCAGCAACAACTGCAGGCTCGTCGTCGCCGAGCATGGCAAGCAGGGTTTCGGTCTCGATTGCGCGGAATGCGGCTTCGCCGTCAGACACCCAAATTTCGCGGACGGTGCGACCCGTTCGTTCTTCGATGAGCTCGTCGGAGTCGAGCAACGGACGATGGAGTTTCTGGGCGAGGACGCGTCCGACAGACGACTTACCAGCGCCCATCATGCCGACAAGCACGATGTGCTTGCCCTCGCAGGCACTCACGACAGCGAGGCCGTAAACGCCTCGGCGTTGCGAACGAACTCGTCCATCGAGTCGCCGCCGAACTTGCGTTGTGCTTCGGTGGCCAGCACAAGTGCGACCATTGTTTCGGCAACGACGCCCATGGCGGGAACTGCGGTGACGTCGGTGCGTTCTTTGAAGGACACGCCTGATTCCTTGGTGGCCGTATCGACCGTTTCGAGCGTCGGCTTGTTCAGCGTTGCGAGCGGCTTCATTGCGGCCCGGACAACAACGAGGTCACCGGTGGTCATGCCACCTTCGGTGCCGCCGGCAAGCGTGCTGCTGCGGACGTACTTGTTGGCGTCGGAATCCCAGCTGATTGGATCGTGCGCCTCGCTCCCGCGCCGCCCGGCAACATCGAAACCGTCACCAATTTCGACGCCCTTGACCGCCTGGATGCTCATCAGTGCCTGGGCCAGGGCTGCATCGACCTTGCGGTCCCAATGGACGTGGCTACCAAGCCCCACCGGCACACCGAAGGCCAGTACTTCGACCACGCCACCAAGAGAGTCGCCTTCTTTGGCCGCAGCCTTGATCTCGGCGATCATTGCCTTGGATACTTCGACGTCGAAGCAACGCACCTGGTTCTCGTCGACCCGGTCGAGTTCGGCGGGCGTTGGGCGGGGAGCGTTTTTTGGGACCCGAGCGGAACCCATCTGGATCACGTGGGAGAGAATCTCAACGCCGAGCGATTTCAGCAATTTCTTGGCAATCGCACCGGCGGCAACCCGGGCGGCGGTTTCGCGCGCGCTGGCGCGCTCGAGCACGTCACGTGCGTCGGTGAAGCCATATTTCTGCATGCCGGCGAGGTCGGCGTGACCCGGGCGGACCTGTGTCAACGGGTCTTTGGTGGCGCCGGGCGCCGGGCTCATTTCCTCGTGCCACTTGTCGCTACGGAACCACTCGGTGTTCTTGATTTCAATCGCCACCGGCGACCCGATGGTACGGCCGTGACGAACACCGCCGATCAAGGTGAGCTCGTCGACTTCGAAGCGCTGCCGGGGGCCACGACCGTAGCCGAGGCGCCGTCGGCCCATTTCGGCTTGAATCTCCTCGACGGTGATCTCGAGGCCCGCAGGGAGGCCTTCCATGATGACGACGAGGCCTTGGCCATGGGACTCACCAGCAGTGAGGAAACGAAGCATTGTGCCAGGCTAGCGGCGGGCCAGCTCGGCCTCAGCGGCAATTCGCATTGCCGTGGTGTCGGGCATCGTGCCTAACCACTGCAGCTGTTGGAGCGCCGCCTGGTGCACCAGCATGCCGAGCCCGTCGACTGTGGTGGCGCCGACATCGGCGGCCGCCCGCATCCACGCTGTTTCCAGCGGGTGATAGACGAGGTCGGCAACGACCTGACCGCTGCGCAGTAACGCCGGGTCGCACGCCATGTCGGCGTCCGTTGCGTCGTCGACCGACACACCCATACCGACGCTCGTGGCGTTGATCACGATGTCAGCTCGAGTGATGTCGCTGGCAATGCCAACCGACGCTGCCTTCGAGAGGCTCGCCGCATGTTCGGCACGGTCACGGGTCCGGTTCAACACGGTAATGTCGGCTGCGCCAGCTCGGCCCAGCGCATCGATCACCGATCGTGCCGCGCCCCCAGCCCCGATCACCGCAATCTGAGCTCCATCGACCTTGACTCCGGCTGCTGCCAGTGAGGCCACGAACCCGGCACCGTCGGTGCTGGATCCAACGAGTTCGTCGCCATCCCAGCTGACGGTGTTGACCGAATGCAGTGCTCGCGCTGCCGAATCGAGGCGATCGACTGCCCGGGCGACATCTTCCTTGAGTGGCATCGTGACCGACAGGCCAGCGAGCCCGAGGAGGCGCATTGCCGACAGTGCCGCTGCTGCATCGGTGATGTCAAAGGCGGTATAGGTCCAGTTGACACCTGCGGCATCAAACGCGGCCTGGTGGATGGCTGGCGACAGGCTGTGCGCCACCGGTGATCCAATGACCGCAGCGATCCGTGGTGCACTCATCCCCCACCGAACTCGATCCCCGCGAATTCGCGGATGTTGGCTTCGTGCTGCTCGAACGTGGCCGCGAACGCGTGTCCACCGTCTTCATTCGCGAGCACGTAAAAGAAGTAGAAACATTCTGATGGGTTTGGCAGGTCGACACAGATCGGGTCACCTGGTGCCGGGTTGGGTGCCGGGTTCAGTGCTGCCCTGATCGAGGCGCGTCCAGGATTGGCGATTGGCGTCGCCGGCAATCCGCTTCGGAGGTAGGTGTTCCACGGCGTGTCGATCTGGCGCAGCGCAGAGAACGGAAGGTCAGGATCGACGCCGCTGCGGTTACGTCCGTAGTAGACCGACGCATCAATTTCGAGATTCATGCCCACGAACGTGCGGTTGAGGATGACGCGCGAGATCTTCGCCCGGTCGACAGCAATGGCTGCTTCACGTTCGATCAGCGATGCCACGATCAACACTTCGTACGGCGTGTAGCCAAGCTGGCGAGCTTTGGCTTCGAGATCTTCCTGCTCACCGACGCGTTCCATCAGAGCGATCATCCGGTCGAGGAGCTGGGCTTCGGTATCGGCATTCGACACGGAATATGTGTCGGGAAAGAGCAGCCCTTCGAGCGTGTTCGTGCCTGGCGGAAGCCACTTGGCGAGAACCGAGGAATTTTCTGCTGCAGCGATGAACTCGGTTTCGTCCATCCGCTCGATCAATGCGTCGACACGGCGCGCCATGCGCGCAATTGTGAAGCCCTCGGGAAAGGTCACGCTCGTACTGGTCTGGGCCGGCGGGATGCGCAGTCGTGCGAGCACGTTGCCCATATGGTCGTTCGCGCGGAGTTGATAAAAGCCAGGGACGATGTCGACCGGCTCGTCGCCCACGTACCGCTCCCAGACACCCACGTCGGAGATGTACCCATCTTCAAACAGCAGCTCGGTCACGTCGTCGAAATCGGCGCCTTCAGGGACCGTGAAGCTCTGCAGCGCGCTGGGGTCGCCCTGCGGGTTGATCTTGCCGAGGTACCACCAGCCGATTGCGCCGGCAACCAGAACCACGGCAGTCACGAGGACCATCGATGTGTAGACAACCCACTTGATGGGTCGGGTCTGGCGGCGCAAGCGCTCGACCGAGCCGGTTTGGTCGGTGGCGTCCCACGGGTCGGTCGGCCAATCCGTGGCCGGGCGGTCATCGACGTTGACGTGCGCCTCAGGAAGCAGCGGATCGAGCTGAGTCACGGCGCTCCCCAGGTGTTACGCCGATGATCGAGCCATGCCTGCAACATCACCGCAGCAGCCATCTTGTCAACGATCAGCCGCTGGCGCTGTCCACTCAGGCCTGCCTCGCGCATCGCTGCTTCGGCAGTCACCGTAGTGAATCGCTCGTCATACATCTCCACGGGCACCCCGACCACGGTAGCTAACTGCTCAGCCTCCTTGGTGGCAGCCCTGGCTGCTGGTCCGACACTGCCATCGAGCGAGAGCGGCAACCCGACAACGACGAGCTCGCACTCTTCGTCCTTGACCAGCTTCTTGATTTCGCCATGGTCGTGGCGGCGCGATTTCGAGCGATGCACTGTGGTCAACGCCGAAGCAATCGTGCCGGAGGTGTCGCTCACGGCAATACCGACGCGCTTGGACCCTAAGTCGACGCCAAGCGCCCGAACGCCGGGGATTCGAGTCACAGCACCTGACCCACGGCCTCAGCCGCGATGCCGAGTGCGGCGGGAATGCCTGACGGGTCTTTGCCGCCGGCCGTGGCGATGTCGCCCTTTCCGCCCCCACCGCCGCCAACTGCTTTGGCTGCATCTTTGATCAAAAGCGAAGCCGGCTTGCTGTTGCCGGGCTGCACGGCAGCGACGAGTGCCACGCCGCCGGTGTCGGTTTCACCGATCAACACGACGACTTTGATTCCCTCGCGCTGGCGTACGGCTATGGCGAGTTCACGCATGTCGCCGGGTGCGAGGCCGTCGACCTGCGTGACGACCACGCCTTCGACGGCAATCTCGGCCAGCTCTTCGGCCCGACCTGCAGCGAGCTGCGACCGGAGCGTTTTGATCTGGTCCTGGAGGTCTTTGACTTCGTCGATCTTGCGCTGGACGCCACCGACGAGATCGTCGGACTGGGTACCGAGGAGCTGTGCGGCATCGGCGATCATTGCTTCGTCGCGCTGCAGCAGTGCAACACTGGCGTCGCCAGTGACTGCCTCGATACGGCGCAGATTGGAGCCAATTGACGACTCGCTCACAACTTTCACCGTGCCGATATCGCCAGTGGCCCGTACGTGAGTACCGCCACACAACTCGATGGTTGAGCCGGCTTCGAGCACACGGACCATGTCGCCGTACTTGTCACCAAAGAACGCAATGGCGCCGAGCGCTTCAGCCTCGTCTTTCGTAGTTTCGAAGATCCGAGTGGGCATGTTGCCGAGCGTTTCGTGGTTGGCGATGTCCTCGATCTGCTTAATCTGAGCAGGGGTGACCGCGTCGTAATGCGAGAAGTCGAAACGGAGACGGTCGGGACCGACCATCGAACCAGCCTGTTTGACGTGCTCGCCGAGGACGTGGCGCAACGCGTAATGCAAGAGGTGTGTGGCGGTGTGGTTGCGGCGGATCGCATCACGGCGGAGCACGTCGATCGAGGCGGTGCAGGCCTGTCCCGCAATGACGGTGCCTTCGGTGATTCGGGCGCTGTGACGACGCAGGTTCGGCAGCGCGAACGTGCAGTCGAGCACCGTGGCGGAACCGGTATCGGTGGTGATTGAGCCTGTGTCACCGACTTGGCCGCCCGACTCTGCATAGAACGGCGATGTATCGAGGAAGATCTCGACCGTCGGGTTGCCGTCATCATCGTCAGGGCCATCGAGGATCGCGAGCACCCGGCTGTCGGCGAAGTCGTCGGTGTAGCCCACGAAGTTCGTCGTACTAAATTGGTCGAGCACCTCGCGATACGCGTCCATGGCCTCGACATCGACGCCGCCCTTGCGCGCTGCCTTGGCCCGCTCGCGCTGCTCGGTCATCGACGCGTTGAACTCGTCGAGATCAACGGCAATCTCACGCTCACTCGCGATCTCCTGCGTGAGCTCAAGCGGGAAGCCGTACGTGTCGTGCAGCAAGAAGGCTGTGGCACCCGAGAGCTTCTCGGCGTCGTCGTTCAGCTCGCCGTCGAGAATGGCCAAGCCGTTCTTGAGGGTGTGCCGGAAGCGCTCTTCTTCCTTACCAATCACGTCGGTGATGAAGCTCATGTTCTTGGTGACGTCGGGATAGGCGTCGCCCATGACTTGGCCGGCAACGGCGACGAGGCTCGGCATGACGAGCTTGTCGGTGCCGAGCAGGTAGGCAAACCGTACGGCGCGACGGATGATGCGGCGCAGCACGTAGCCGCGGGCCTCGTTGGAGGGGAAGACGCCGTCGTTGACGAGCATCGTTGCCGAGCGGGCGTGCTCGGCCAGGACGCGCATCGCAAAGCTCGCACGGTCGTCGTAGTCGCCCACCTTGTAGCTGTGACCCGTGATCGAGCACGCTTCGTCGATGAGAGGTTGCATCAAGTCGGTTTCCCAGACGGAGTCAACACCCTGCATCAGCGCCAAGATGCGCTCGAGCCCTGCACCCGTATCGATCGACGGTGTCGGCAGTGGTGTGCGGTTGCCGTTCGCGTCCTGGTTGAACTGCATGAAGACCAGGTTCCAGATCTCCATGAACCGGTCGCCGGCTGGATCACCAAGCGGGCCACCATCGGGGCCAAACTCGGCGCCTCGGTCGATGTGGATCTCGCTGCACGGTCCGCATGGGCCAACATCGCCCATCTGCCAGTAGTTGTCTTTGTCGCCGAGCCGCTGAATGCGCTCCATTGGCACACCGACCTGTTCGTGCCAGATCTGCTCGGCTTCGTCGTCCGACTCGTGGACCGTGATCCACAGCTGGTCGCCGTCAAAGCCCCAACCGCCACTCTCACGTGACGACGTCATCAGGTCCCACGCATAGGGAATGGCGTCAATCTTGAAGTAGTCACCGAAGCTGAAGTTGCCCATCATCTCGAAGAACACGAGGTGACGCTTGGTGCGACCCACTTCGTCCAGATCGTTGTGCTTACCGCCGGCGCGTGCACACTTCTGCGAGCTCACGGCGCGCTGGAAGGGGGGCTTTTCGTTGCCGACGAAGTAGTCCTTGAACGGCACCATGCCAGCCACGTTGAACAACACGGTCGGATCGTGTGGGATGAGGCTTGCTGACTGGACGACCGTGTGGTCCCTTGCCGCGAAATAGTCGCGGAATGAATTACGGAGTTGGTCAGCGGTCATCGCGTTGGCTGGAGGGGTCGTCATATCGCCCGTCATCCTACCGACCCCGGTACATTCGCTGGGTGCCCATTGACGTCCACGAATGGATCAGCTTCGACGATGCCGACGAGCACCGCACCTGGGTGTTCGACGCCACATACCTTCGATCGAATTACATGTGCATTTTTGGTTGTGGCTGCAAGGGCATTCTCGACGAACCCGCCCCCGAACTCCAGCAGGGCTGCTGCTCATTCGGAGCACACTTCGTCGACGAAGCCGACGTCAAGAACGTCGAGGCCCACTTTCCTCGTGTCGAGCCAAAGCACATGCAGTTCCACGCCAAGGCCCTCAAGAAGGGCTACCTGCGTGACGGCGACCCCGACAGCGAGGGCAACCCGACGACCATGACGCGGCTCGTCGAACACGACGGCACGAAGGCCTGCATTTTCCTCAACCGGCCCGGCTTCGAAGGCGGAATCGGCTGCGCGTTACACATTGCTGCGGACGACAACAACGAACGAATGATGGACTGGAAGCCGCAAGTCTGCTGGCAGGTGCCGCTCCGGCTGGAACACTCCGAAGATGAATCAGGCCACGTCACCTCACGCCTGCGCGAATGGAAACGGCGCGACTGGGGCGAAGGCGGCGAGGATTTCGGCTGGTGGTGCACCGAGGAGCCCGAAGCATTCGTCGGAGAACAGCCCTTGTACCTCAGTGCCCGCGACGAGATCGT